>NZ_DBLZZO010000005.1:0-109559 GCF_057858645.1 Eubacterium sp. | reverse complement strand
CAAACAAAGACTACTTAAAATATACACTTTTGCAAAGGTAACTGCTAGTTTGCAAAAGTAGTAGCATGGAAAAACTAGCAGTTTAAATTGCAATTAAATTTTGAAATTTGTAGTTATAAGTCCCATTTATAGGACACCCTTTTTAGTATAATGGTAACAGAAGCAGGAAGAGACAAACATTCCAACATTTAACAAAAATTAAATTTAATAGAAAAACGAGGAGGTATAACAATGAGAGATGAGATGTATTTTACAATAGCAGGCTGCAGTCATTATTGTGGTAGTGATTTTATGGAAAAAGCGATGGAAGTAGAACTTGAAAAAGAGCCGGATAATGAGTACGACAAGGAAGCAATTCTGGTGAAGATGAAAGGACTTGGCAAAATAGGGTATGTAGCAAACAGTCCTTTTACAGTTAAAGGGGAGTCTATGAGTGCCGGAAGACTATATGACAAAATTAGTGATAAGGCAAAAGGAAAAGTTGTATTTATATTGGATGATGGAATTGTTTGCAACATAATTGACACAGGCAAAGATGACACAAATATAAAAGAAAACAACTTGTAAGAAATTTTTTAAAGTTAAAACTAAAGAGAACGGAAGATAATAAGCGGTGATAAATGTAAGAAGGAGGTTATTATGTATCTTGAAACTTTATCTCACTATTGTGGCTGTCAGTTTATAATTGCGACACATTCCCCATTTATTCCGGCTTTACAGGGGGCAAGAATATATGATTTAGATGAAACACCGGTAGATATAAAGAATTGGTGGGAACTTGAAAACACAAGGACTTATTACGAGTTTTTCAAAAAATATGAGAGATATTTCGAATGACAAAAGAGCTCTCTTAATATAATTAACACAAGAGAATATCAGAGAATTAGAGCATAACAAGAACTATGCTGTCATTATTGTAATGATAAAGAAACCATAAAAACAACAAAGGAGGATAAGTTATGGGTGAGGTAAGCACAAATTTTATCATGTGTATGTCAACAAAAACAGACTATGAGTTGGTGGAGATTATAGTTAAAAGCATATTTGATGCAGAGCCATGGCAGGAAGTAGGTTATAATAAGGAAAGTTTATCGATAGTTGTTGAAGATTGGCTTGCCAGCGTGGATGATGTTATTGAACTTGCAAAAGTAGTGAGGGATCAACTTCTTGAAGTGGCAGGGGAGGATGATAAACGAAGAGAAATATGTGAAAAGGTATCTTATGATATTGACGGAATAACAGAGTATTTTAACTGTGGTGAGATGGCTAAATTTAATATAGAAAAGAAAGATAAGAAGATTATTGTAAGACGAACTGAAGGTTTCCATGAGGTGTGGTTGGATGACTTTGAAGATTATGAGGAATTTTGTGAAAAAATTGGTGACTACGTTAGAGAATACGTTAGTGAGGATTCTTTTAATAAAAATAGACGTAATACTTGTACATATACGGATAGAGCAGTATATATTGATGATACACCAGATTATGGAAAACCGTATGTTATTGAAGAACATAAGGAAACAGGAAAGGTCTACTCCTTTAACGATACAATAATCGAATATTTGAAGGAAAATAATCTTCCATATGATGATAAGACAATTGGGGAGCTTTCAGTTGACGATGTTTACGACATCCTAGGTGGAACTTACGGAAAAAATAGTGATAAGGAATAACAATGAACAGTTAGATAATCCAACATGCTGTGAGGAGAAAAAGTTAAAACCAATATTTAGTGAATATAAATATATTAACAACTAACATAAATTATTTTTGAGAAACGATAAATGACAACTTTGAAATAAAATCAGTTAGAGATAATGGGCTTATTCCCCTTATCTCTAACTGATTTTATTTTAACTCCGCAACTCTCTAGGCGTTAAGCTATACTTTTTCTTAAAGAGCCTATTAAAATATGAAATATTATTAAACCCACATCTTCCGGCTACTTCCAGAATGCTTAAATCACTTTCACTTAAAAGTTTCTTTGCCTGAATTAATCGATAGTCATTTAAGTATTTAGTGAAGCTTGTGTGCAGATGCTCCTTAAAAAAACGCATAAAGTGAGATGTGCTGTAATTACAAAAATCAGCAACTTCTTTAAGTTTAATATCTTCATAATAATGTTCATGAATATAAGAAATAATTTCCTTAACCTTCTCTTCAGATTTCTTATTATCTTTGGATTGGGCAGCTTTCATATTTTGAATAAGAATATAAAAAAGTTTAAATAAATTGCTTTTTATCATAATCTGAAAACCAAAATCTCTTTTTTCACTTAATGAATCCATATTTTTTATAATGTTAGAAAAATCATCATAAAAAGAAAGTTTCGGTGTAATAAAATTTTGGATATTAATTTCACCTCTAAATAAAGGCTCAAAAAATTTTGAATTTATAATATCTTCTTTTGCAGAAAACAGAAGTTCTTTCTTAAAAATAATATTCTCATATTCCATACGTTCTCCTGAAATTTCACGTATAGAGTGTAGGTGCCCCGGGAGTACAATAATGGTATTGCCGGCTTCAACTTCATATTCAATAAAATCTAAAGTGACAAGTCCCTTTCCTTTTTGGATAACAATTAACTCAATTTCTTCATGCCAGTGAATTGGCACAGATGGAAAATCAAGCGGAATTGTACAAAGGTAAGTGTTGTATGGAAACTCATCTGTGGTATGTGATTTTTGCTCTTTATAAGTTTGAAACTCTATTGTATTCATAAAAACTCCTAATTGAAACCAGTATTTACGGAAATAATATATTGATGATAGTATTGTACAATAAAATGAGAAAATATTGCAAGAATACACTAAAAAATGATGATATATTACTAATAACAAAAGACTGGTACAGTAAAGCCAGCAGGTAAAACAATAACGTAACTATTAACGCCGGTAGGTAAAACAACAACGTAACTATTGACACCTTTTATGGTAGTGCATAAACACATCTTATAATGCATTTTAATTAAAAGGCTTTTTAAGGAAAGGGTTTTATATATGAATATTAAAGAAAGATTACAGCAGCAGTTAGGAAAAGATATTTCACAAAGTAGTAACAGCGAAATTTATAATGGACTTTTAAACATTACACAGCAGTTAGCAGATGAAAAAGAAAGCAACGAAGGAAAGAAAAAAGTTTACTATATTTCAGCAGAATTTCTTATTGGAAAATTGCTTTCAAACAACATGATTAATCTTGGCATTTACAATGAAGTAAAAGAAATGTTAGCACAGGCAGGAAAGAATATTTCAGAAATTGAAGAAATAGAAGTTGAGCCATCACTTGGTAATGGTGGTCTTGGAAGACTTGCAGCCTGCTTCTTAGATTCAATTGCAACATTAGGCCTTCCGGGCTCAGGTATTGGAATTAATTATCATTTAGGATTGTTTAAACAGGTTTTTGAAAACAATATGCAGAAAGAAACACCTAATCCTTGGATTGGTGAAAATACATGGCTCAAGAAGACAGACGTAACATATCCAGTTCAGTTTAAGGATTTTACAGTTACATCAAGAATGTACGAAATCTCAGTTACAGGTTATGAGAATAGAACTAACAAGTTAGAATTATTTGACATTGATACAGTAGATGAAAATATTGTAGGTGATGGAATTGACTTTGATAAAAATGACATAGCTAAGAACCTTACATTATTTTTATATCCTGATGACAGCGACGAGGCAGGAAGAAAATTAAGAATTTACCAGCAGTATTTTATGGTAAGTAATGGAGCAAGACTTATAATTGATGAGTGCAAGGCAAAAGGAAGCAATTTATATGACCTTTATGATTATGCAGTAATCCAAATAAATGATACTCATCCAACAATGGTAATTCCTGAATTAATTCGTTTGTTAGTTCAGGAAGGTATGTCAATAGATGATGCAATTAATGTGGTAAAGAAAACATGTGCATACACAAACCATACTATTTTGTCAGAAGCTTTGGAAAAGTGGCCAATTAGTTATTTACAGGAAGTTGTTCCGCAGTTAGTACCAATTATTGAAATTTTAGATGATAAAGTAAGAAGACAGTTTGATGATGAAAGTGTTGTTATTATAGATAAAAATGATACTGTACACATGGCTCACATCGATATTCATTATGGATTTAGTGTAAATGGTGTGGCAGCACTTCACACTGAAATTTTAAAGAATTCAGAACTTAATAACTTCTACAAAATTTATCCTGAGAAGTTTAATAACAAAACAAACGGAATTACATTTAGAAGATGGCTTCTTCATTGTAACAGTGAATTATCAGACCAGATTCAGGCATGGATAGGTGATGGATTTAAGAAGGATGCAATGGAACTTAAGAAACTTGAAAGCCTTATGGATAATCAGGATGCTTTAAACAAATTGCTTGAAATTAAGGCTGATAATAAGAATCAGTTGAAAAAATATTTAGCTGACACACAGGGAATTAATTTAAATGAAAATTCAATTTTTGATATTCAGATTAAGAGATTACACGAATACAAACGTCAGCAGATGAATGCGTTATATGTTATTCACAAATATTTAGAAATAAAGAAAGGTAACAAACCTGAAACTCCAATTACAGTAATTTTTGGCGCGAAGGCTGCCCCTGCTTACATTATTGCTAAGGATATTATTCATTTGATTTTATGTTTACAGAAAATCGTAAACAATGATCCGGAAGTTAGCCCTTACTTAAATGTAGTAATGGTTGAAAATTATAATGTAACATTAGCAGAAAAACTTATTCCTGCCTGTGATATTTCAGAACAGATTTCATTAGCATCAAAAGAAGCAAGCGGTACAGGAAACATGAAGTTTATGCTTAATGGAGCAGTAACACTTGGAACTGAGGACGGGGCAAATGTAGAAATTCATCAGTTTGTTGGAGACGATAATATTTATATTTTCGGTGAGTCAAGTGATGAAGTTATTGAACATTATGCAAAAGCAGATTATGTTTCAAGAAATTATTACGAAAATAATGCTAACATAAAAGAGGCTGTTGATTTCATTACAAGTGATGAGATGCTAAAGGTTGGCAATCAGGAAAATCTTGAAAGATTGAAAAATGAACTCTTAAATAAAGACTGGTTCATGACATTCCCTGATTTTGACCAGTACGTTGAAACAAAAGAAAAAGCTTATGCAGATTACAACAATAGAATGGAATGGGCTAAGAAAATGCTTGTAAATATTGCAAATGCAGGTTTCTTCTCATCAGACAGAACTATCGAACAGTACAATGAAGACATATGGAAGTTGAAATAAACAATGAGTATAAGCAATGAAAATGATTGCAGTAGTAATGCTTAACAGAACAGAAGAAAAAATTCCTGCATACTTAAGACTGAATGGTCATTGCGCAGAAGTGGCAGTGGAACCAAACGCAATTGCTACAGCAGTAATTGAAGTGTAAAAATATACAGGGAATATATAAGAGAAAATATAAAGGATAGTTGTAGTGTGGAGCTACGACTATCTTTTTTGATATAATTCAAAGAATAGGCTGTCGCGTTAGCGACAGCCTATTCTTTTAGCTTGAAATAATTTTTATGAAATTCAATCATACCCTCATCTCTCATCTTGCAAAGCTCCTTAGACAAGGCACTTCTATCCAAATTAAGAAAATCAGCAAGCTGTTGCCTGTTAAAAGGAATTGAAAATTCGTTACTTTTGTTAATCATAACCTGTTGGGAAAAGTAGATTGAAAGCCGTTCCCGTATGGTTTTAGGTGCAGTGCAAAAACTTCTATTTGATAAAATAATATTTTTGTTTGTTGTAATTAAAAGAAGATTTTTTTGAATTTTGAATTGCCATGAATGTGACTGATAAATTTCCCCCAGCAAAACGTTCAAATTAAAAAATACCACAGTAGAATTTTCCGCAGCTACCGCATCTACCAACATAGGTGATTTAGTGTAACCATAGGATTCCCCAAAAGCCTGTCCTTTTTCAACAACACTAAGAATACTTCGATTGCCCCATAAATCATTACTTTCAATAAAAACCTGTCCTTTGATTACAATGCCCATTTTTGAAACAACATCACCGGTGTGAAAAATAATATCGCCTTTAGGAAAATTCTTTTCAGAAAAAGCCCCAAGATTATTTAATTCCTGCAACTCGTCCATAGTGACATTTTTGAAAAATTTTAATTTTGATATATCGTTTAAAAATTTTAAATTAGATAATTTCATATAATAAATCCTTTCAAAAAAAATCAAAAAACGTGGTTATAACAACGTAAATAATAATTTTATTCTAATATAATAACCATTGTAAAGCAACAAATACATTAAAAACAAAAATGAAAAGAACGCAAAACAGAATTGCTTATGGAAATTCAAAATTGTGTAGGAGCTTGTAAGAAAAGTTTAATTACAAAACAAGGATCAGAAATTATATTAGGAGGTCGTAATGATTAGGAAGATTATACACATTGATGAGGAAAAATGTAATGGATGCGGAGCCTGTGCTACAGCCTGCCATGAAGGTGCAATTGGAATGGTTAATGGAAAGGCAAAACTGCTTAGAGATGATTATTGTGACGGATTGGGGGATTGCCTACCATCATGTCCAACAGGTGCCATAACATTTGTAGAGCGGGAGGCAAAGGCTTATGACCATGAGGCAGTTATGGAAAATATGAAGAAGAAAAAAACAGAACAGTCTGGAAACCAAGGTGGTTGCCCTGGTAGTAGAATGAAAGTTTTGAATCATAGTAATACAGAAAAAGTTCAATCTGAGAAACACAGTGGCTGTCCGGGAAGCAGAATGAGAAAATTGAACAATAATGAAAATAATGAAGAAGTTGCAACTTCTTACGGAAAGCCACAGTCAAGATTAGGACAGTGGCCATGCCAGATAAAGCTTGTGCCTATTAATGCCCCATATTTTGACGGTGCAAAACTTTTAATTGCAGCAGATTGTACAGCTTATGCTTACGCTAATATCCATGAAGAATTTATGAAAGGAAAAATAACTCTTATAGGTTGTCCAAAACTTGATGAAGGGGATTACAGCGAAAAGCTGACAGAGATAATTAAGCAAAACAATATTCAGGAGGTAACCATTATTAGAATGGAGGTTCCATGTTGTGGTGGCTTGGAAATGGCTGCAAAAAATGCTCTTCAAAACAGTGGAAAATTCATTCCATGGAGAGTTGTAACAGTATCAATTAATGGAGAAATCCTTGATTAAGACTTATTAATGAAAACTTTGATTAGCTGAATATAAAATTATATGTAAGAAATAAAAATAGGAAAATCTTAAATTGCATATAAGAAATAAAAATAGGAAAATCCTAAATTGCATATAAGTAATAAAAACAGGAAAATCTTAAATTGCGTATAAGAAATAAAAACAGATAAATTTCAAATTGTGTAATAAGTTGAATACACAATTTGTTTAACTAAAGAAATAATAACAAAAAAAGAAAATAATAAAAATAAAATTAAAAACAGGAGAATGAGAAAAATGAGTAATACAAAAACAAATTTAGAAAACTTAAATAGCATGTTTTGCTTTCAGTGTGAGCAGACAGCAGGTTGTAGTGGTTGTACAAAGAGTATTGGTGTTTGCGGTAAAACAGCCAACACAGCCAACTTGCAGGACCAATTGACAGGTTCTTTGATTGGCTTGGCAAAGGCATGCGGCAATAATCAGAAAACACAAAATACAGACAGAATTATTATCGAAGGTTTATTTACAACAGTTACAAACGTAAACTTTAATGACAATACTTTAGAGGAAATGATTGAAAAAGTTCATCAGGAAAAAGACAGAATTGTACCGGGCTGTGTTGCCTGTGTAGCCAGATGTGGAAATACAGATGATTACAATATGGAAGAATTATGGAATGCAGATGAAGACATTCGCTCATTAAAATCCCTTATATTGTTTGGAATTAGAGGTATGGCAGCATACGCATATCATGCATTAATGTTTGGGATGGAAGATAAGGAAGTAAACGACTTTTTCTACAGAGCTTTATCAGTAATAAGCTATGACTTAGAAGGGGACAAGTTGTTAGAAACAGTATTGAAAGTTGGAGAAGTCAATTTAAAATGTATGGAACTTTTGGACAAGGCAAATACAAGTGCATACGGTTCTCCGGTTCCTACAAAGGTACCGCTAACAATTGAAGCCGGTCCATTTATAATAATTTCAGGTCACGATTTAAAAGACTTAGAATTATTGCTTAAGCAGACTGAAGGCAAGGGAATCAATATTTATACTCATGGCGAAATGTTACCGGCACATGGTTATCCTGAACTTAAAAAGTACAGCCACTTAAAAGGAAACTTTGGTACAGCATGGCAGAACCAGCAGAAAGAGTTTGATAATGTACCGGGACCAATTTTATTTACAACCAACTGCCTTATGCCTGTTAAGGAAAGCTACAGGGACAGAGTGTTTACAACAGAGGTTGTGTCATATCCAGAAATGGTACACGTTGGTGAAGATAAAGATTTTACACCTGTAATTGAGAAGGCTCTGGAACTGGGTGGCTATAGTGAAGACCACAAAATGACAGGTATAAATGGCGGTGAATTCGTAACAACAGGATTTGCTCACAACACTGTTTTATCAGTTGCTGACAAGGTAATTGACGGTGTTAAGCAGGGTAAAATCAGTCACTTTTTCTTGGTAGGTGGTTGTGATGGTGCAAAAGTTGGTAGAAATTATTATACAGATTTTGTAAAACAAACACCTAAGGATTCAATTATTTTGACATTAGCTTGTGGAAAATACAGATTTAACGATTTAGATTTAGGTGACATAGATGGGCTACCAAGAATAATGGATATGGGTCAGTGTAATGATGCCTATTCTGCAATCAAGGTAGCAATAGCATTAGCAGAAGCTTTTGAATGTGATGTTAATGAATTGCCATTGTCAATGGTATTGTCATGGTATGAGCAAAAGGCAGTTTGTATCTTACTAACATTGCTTCATTTGGGCATAAAAGATATTTTCCTGGGACCAACATTGCCGGCATTTATTTCTCCTAACGTGTTGAAAATACTTGTAGACAATTACAATATATCACCAATTAGCACACCGGAAGAAGACTTAAAGAAAATTTTGGGATAAAAGTAAGTTAAATCGTAAATGTTGAAAATCAAAATCAGACAGAGCCGGAAAATGGTTAAAAAATAAATTTGTAATAATTGAAAGATAATTAAAAATAAAAGTACAACTATTTATGAAACATGATTTGCCAAGGAATGGCTAAACTCATAAATAGTTGTACTTTTTGTTTATTAAGCCTGTACTTTATCGCAAATATCTCTTGCAACAAATACACCGCTTGCTGAGGCATGTGAAAGAGAATGTGTAACACCGCTGCCATCGCCAATAATGTATAAGCCGTCATATTTACTTTCAAGATGGTCGTTGATGTCTACTTCCATGTTGTAGAATTTAACTTCCACACCGTACAATAAAGTATCATCATTTGCTGTACCCGGAGCAATTTTATCAAGGGCATAAATCATTTCAATAATACCATCTAAAATACGCTTTGGTAAAACCAAGCTAAGGTCCCCTGGAGTTGCAGCAAGAGTAGGAGTTACAAGACCTTCTTCAATTCTGTTTTCGGTACTTCTACGGCCTCTGACTAAATCTCCAAAACGCTGTACAATGACACCGCCACCAAGCATGTTGGAAAGGCGGGCAATGCTTTCACCATATCCGTTACTGTCCTTAAATGGTTCGGAAAAATGCTTAGCTACAAGTAAGGCAAAGTTAGTGTTTTCTGTTTGCATTTCTTCACCTTCATAGCTGTGACCATTTACAGTTACAATACCATTAGTGTTTTCGTTTACAACAATACCATGTGGATTCATGCAGAATGTACGAACATTATCTTCAAACTGCTGTGTACGGTAAACAATTTTGCTTTCGTATAATTCGTCTGTTAAATGAGAGAAAATAACAGCAGGAAGTTCCACACGAACACCTATATCTACACGATTTGACTTAGTTGGAATATCCATTTTATTACAAACATGTTCCATCCATTTACTTCCGCTACGACCTACGGAAACAACACATTTTTCACTGTGGAAAGTTTCGTCTTTTGTATGAACTAAATATCCATCATCTAAATGCTCAATAGAAGTAACAGGAGTATCAAAATAGAAATCTGCTTTATCTTCAAGTTCTTTATAAATATTTTCCAAAACAATATAATTAATATCAGTTCCTAGATGACGCACTGATGCATCAAGAAGTTTTAATTTATTCTGCATGCAGATTTTCTTGAAACCTGTGCCGGCAGTTGAGTATAACTTAGTACCTTCACCGCCATATTTCATATTAATTTCATCTACATATTCCATTAATTCAATGGCGTGTTTTTTACCAATGTGCTCGTAAAGTGTACCACCAAAATCGTTGGTAATATTATACTTACCATCAGAGAAAGCACCGGCACCACCGAAACCACTCATAATTGAACAGCTTTTACACTGAATACAGTTAGGTATTTTGTCTCCGTCGATAGGGCATTTTCTGCCGGAGAGCTTGTGACCTGCTTCAAAAACTGCTATGGATAGGTTGGGCATTTTCTTTGACAACTCGTAAGTTGCAAAAATACCGCCAGGACCAGCACCAATAATAATTACATCATATTTCTTCATTAAAAATCCTCCTTATAATGTAACCAATTCTCGAAGAGAATTGATTACCTACTTGCGCACAGGCACTAAGGTATCCTCCCATTCTAAAAGAACGGGTCCCTCCTTAGTACAAGCACTAAGGTATCCTCCCGGATGCAAGCATCCGGGTCCCTCCTTAGTACAGGGCACAAAAAAACTGCTACAAATAGTTACACTAATAAAGAGATTATAGCAAACTATTTGAGGCAGTTAGTAGAAACGTTCAACCGTATTATGAACTTATATAATCCTGTGATATAATAGCAAAATACTACTATTAAATCAACAGTTTTACGAAATAAGATTTATCTTTATTTCTTTTTTATATGAATTTCAGGAATTGCAACTGAATCAAAACTAATTGATGGTTTTTCCTTTTTTGAATCTGTTGACTCATTTCCTTCAACTGATTGTGAATCCACTGATTTTTCTACAGTGTTTTCGTTATTTGTATCTGCATTTGCATTGTCCTTGTGAGTTCTGGGTAAGTGAACTTCAGGAATTGCTAAATTATCAAATGACAGGTTAATCTTTCTTTTTTTGTCGTTATCTTTTTTCATGACTTTTTCCTCCGATAAAATTAAACAAAATTAATAAAGAATGTAATAACTAAACTGTTAATAAAGTCTGCAAATAAACTTCCTACTAAAGGAATTAAAAGGTATGCCTTAATTGATGGAGCATATCTGTCGCAAATAGCCTGCATATTTGCCATGGCATTAGGTGTGGCACCCATACCGAACCCACATGTACCGGCAGATAAAACTGCTGCATCGTAATCTCTTCCCATAACATTGAAAATAACAAAGTATGTGAAAAAGAAAATAAGTACAAGCTGTGCACCTAAAAGAATAATTAAAGGTAGCGCAAGGTCAGCTAATTGCCATAACTTCAAAGTAATCATTGCTATACCTAAAAATAATGAAAGACAAATACCACCAAGGTCATTAATTTCACCCATGTGAATTGTGAATTTTCCTGAGTATTCGCTTAAGTTTCTAATAAGAGCGGCAGCAAGCATTGCACCAATATAAATTGGGAATGTCATACCTGTTTTTGTAAGTAACCAAGAGAAAATAGTTCCAAGACCAACAGCTAAAATAGTTTGGAAAACTGCTGCGGCATACATGTTTGTATGTCTCTCATGCTTGATTTCGTCTTCAACTAACAGGCTGTCATCTTCTGTTGTAACTGTATCCATAAGGTTTTTCTTTTCAATAAGTTTTCTACCAATTGGACCACCAACCAAACTTCCGGCAATAAGACCGAATGTGGCAGCAGCTGTACAAATTGTTGTGGCACCTGAAATGTTGAAATCTTCAAGAACCGGTCCAAAGGCACCGGCAGTACCATGACCACCAACCATTGGTATAGAACCTGTACACAAACCAATTAATGGATCAAGTCCTAATAATTTTGATACCCCAACGGCTAAACCGTTCTGAAAAATAATAAGTAAAACAACAAGTGCCAGGAAAATTATTAAAGACTTTCCGCCACTTTTTAAAACTTTTAAGTTTGCCTGAAAACCTACAGACGTAAAGAAAAATACCATGCAAACTTCTCTTAAAGTATCGTCAAATGAAAATTCTGCTAAACCTGTTGCATAACAGATGCAGGTGAATATTGCAAAAAGTAAACCACCTACAACCGGTGCAGGAATACAAAATTTTTCAAGAAAATCAATTTTGCTTTTTAAAAATTGTCCAAGTATCAACACTACAACTGCTATGGCAAGTGTCTGATACATATCTAACTGTATATTCATTTTATTCCCATATACTGTAATAACATTCATTATGAAAGTTATTTATCAATATAATTTTCCTTTCTTTTTAATTCTTGTCTTCTGAAGAAACTGTAATTCCTTTTTCCTTATAGTAAGCACAGGCTCCCGGATGGAAAGGAATTGTTATACCCTTTGTAGCATCGCTTTCGTTGAAATTCAAATCAGCCTGTAGTGAATACTGGAAATCTTTTGCGTGCTTAAAAAGAAGGGCTGTTAATTCTTTTACAGTGTCTTCTGACATGTCATCTCTGGCTAACAATACTGACTTAACACAAAGTGTTGAAACATCTTTGGTTTGGCCTGTATATGTATTGGCTGGAATAGTAAATGAATCATAAAATTTGTAAGATGCTTTTAGCTTCTTGGCACACTTGCTGTCAATATCAATAAAGCGGATATTGGCATGTTTTGCAAGCTCCTCAATAACAGTTGTCTGCACACCTGAAGTACAGAAGAAAGCATCTATCTCACCATCTTCTAATTGTTTTGCCGCATCTGTGTAATCAAGATTTTTTGTTTTTACTAAATTATTATCCCACAAACCGCTGGCTTTAAGAATCTGTGTGGCATTTAATTCCGTACCTGACTCAGAAGCACCGATACTTACTGTTTTGTCTTGTAAATCATCAAGGGTTTTAATTGAAGACTTATCAAGGACTACAATCTGGCAGGCTTCCTTGTACAGACCGGCAATTGCTGAATAGCCGTTGTATTTCTTGCCGTTAAATTCTGGTGTTCCATAGTAGGCATCATCAATTAAATCCATCTGTGAAATACCTACATCAATATAGTTCTTTGACAAAAGACGTAAGTTAGCTGCTGAACCGGCAGTAGTCTTAATGTCAAATTTTAGCTTGTTGTTTTCTTTTGTTGCAAGCTCCGTAAAAGCCGTACTGAAAGAATAGTACATGCCACCAAGTCCTGCAGCACCAAAACGAATAGTGCTATCCCCGAAACCACAACCTGTAAGCGTTATGGTTACAAGGGTTAAAATAATGCATAATAATTTTTTCAAAATCGTTACTCCTTGTTCTTTAGTAGTGACTTAAAAATCATCAGAAATATTTAACATAAAGCAAGAAAACATATTCGTGTTTGTTTAAAATACTTACTGAATATAATCGTTTATTATATAGAAGTTTCTGAATCATATAAGTACATTAATATTTTACACTATAATAGGAAAAAATTCAAAAAAAGTCAGTTGACAACAAAAAATTATTATGCTAACATTTTTGCGGTAAAAAAATAATTGAAAAGTAGTGAAATCAAGGCAGGTAATTACAAATAATTAAACTGTGGAAAATCCCCCCCGAAGCCTGAAACGGCTCCTGAAATAAGCTACAGAGTTTAAGGAGGAAAATATGCCACATAATAAGAGAGAAAGTTTGATTTTTACAGTCATGATGTGTTTTACAATGGTGTTTGTTATGAGTATTTATAACGTATCACTTAATATGGGAGGCTTGTCAGCAGAGTCGATAAAGGAAGCCTGGTTGGGATTTCCAATTGCTTATATTTTTGCAATGTGTTGTGACTGGTTTGTTGTTTCAGGATTAGCAAAGGGTTTTGCCTTTAAGTTTCTTGTAAAGCCGGGTGATGGCCCATTAAAAACAGCAATTTGTGTGTCAGTTTCAATGGTCGTACCTATGGTAATCATCATGTCATTATACGGAGCTGTAGAGGTTTCAGTTACTACAGGTCAGTGGTCAAATGTATTATTTATATGGTTACATAACATACCATTTAACTTTATAATGGCATTGCCATTACAGTTAATCGTAGCAGGACCATTAGTAAGAAAAGTTTTCAGAACAGTTTTCCCTGAAGGAAAAGTTCTGGCATAAACGTAAAAAAAGCATCCAATTAAAAAATAATATTCAAATTAAAATTTTATAATTTAGTATTTATATGAAGAAGTTGTAGTTAAACATGATGTAGTTGTTTAGCTACAACTTCTTTTCTTTGTGTTATGGAAAATTTCTATGGAATTTTTTGTCATATAAATAGCTTTTCACTATAGATGAACACTAACGAGAAAGGAAGAACAGTCATAAAATAGTTAATCTCCTTTAGATTAAGTTTTAATCATACAGGGAAAGCATTTGATTGTAAAAGGTCAGGTGCTTTCTTTTTTTTAATTTTAGATGAGTAAAACATCCCTTATAAGTGGTGTTTATGATATAATACAAGAGTAAATGCGATTAATTAGATTGTAAAGAGGTACAATATGTTTAATTACGAAATTCTTAAGTCGTTTAATGATATGGAGATGCTGGTTTATGACTACATTGTGAAGAACAAAAATGTAGTAAAATACATGACTGTAAGGGAGTTAGCAGATGAGGTTCATGTATCAACAGCCACTGTTATGCGTTTTTGCAGAAAAGCAGGTTTTGATGGATATTCTGAATTTAAAGTGAAATTCAAAATGTATCTTGAAGAAGAGACAAAGAAAAACAAAAAGAATAACGAAGATGTAAAGGAGATACAGGAGTATTTTTATAAAATAGGTTCCGGCATACATCAAAAGGAATTGGATGAAATTGCCCAGGTTGTAAGACAGGCTGACCAGGTTATTTTTATTGGACTTGGTACGTCAGGTATCCTTGGAAAATACGGTGCACGATTCTTCTCAAATTTGAGAAAATTCAGTCAGTACATAGAGGATCCATATTTTACTATTATGGAAGGCATAAAGAATGCGGTTGTAATTGCACTTTCCGTTTCAGGAGAAACAGAACAGATAGTTCAAATGGCAAATGATTTTAAAAAGAACAAGTGTAAAATAATCAGTATTACAAATAAGGGAACATCAACCTTATCAAATCTTTCTGATTATAATTTGACCTATTATGTTACGGACCATGAACATGGTAATCATATTAATACAACAACTCAGATACCTGTCATTTATTTGATAGAGGCAATTGGAAGAAGGCTGTAGGTTTTATCAAATAAAGACAAAAGATAGAAGGCTGTAGATTTTATCAAAAGAAAACAAAAGATAGAAAGCAGATAAATCATATTATTTAAACGAAAATCATGAGAAAAATAGGAGCACAATCGTAGAAATTAAATAAATGAAAATTAATCAAGGATATGTTACAAGGTGTTACGACTTTGTAACATATTTTTTTCGTCCTCATACGTTACATAAAACGCAGATTTGTAGAAATAAAAATCTTGTATGATAAAATATTCTTAGTTGATAAAGAATTGACGGAAATATAGAAGAGAAGGAGAGAAAAACATGGCAATCGATTATCACAAGACAGCTACGGAGCTGTTAAAAGAACTTGGCGGTAATGACAACATTACCAACGTAACTCATTGTGCTACAAGACTTAGATTTATACTTAAAGATGAATCAATAGTAAACAAAGATAAAGTAGCAAAAATTCCGGGAGTAATTACTACAGTACAGGCTGGGGGACAGTTTCAGGTAGTAATTGGAAATCATGTAAAGGACGCTTATGAGCACATGATTAAGATGGTTACAATTGATGAAGAAGCAGCAAAAGGAACAGGAAACAAAAAAGTAGGTATAGTAAGTAGAATTATTGATGTAATTTCTGCAATATTTGCTCCATTTTTATACACATTGGCAGCATGTGGTATTCTTCAGGGTATCTTAGGTGTTTTAGTTGCATTAAATGCAATTGATACAGCCGGCGGTACATATCAGATTTTAAACTTTATTTCATGGACAGCATTTACATTTTTACCTGTACTCATAGCAGTTACAGCGTCAAAGAAATTTGGTGTTAATACATTTATTGCATTAGTTATTGCCTGTGCACTTGTTTGCCCGGATTACATTGCAATGGTTAATGCAGCAAAACCTGTTTACTTTTTAGGCATGAAAGTACAGCTTTTAAGCTATACATCATCAGTAATCCCAATTATTTTATCAATTTGGATTGCATCATACGTACAGAAATTTTTCGATAAATATTTACCAATCGTTATTAGAAACTTATTTACACCAATGTTTACAATAGCAATTATGGTTCCACTTACTTTATTAGCATTTGGACCAATTGGAAATACAATCGGTGGAGCAATTGGTGGCATTTACAATACATTATACAATTTAAGTCCTATAGTTGCCGGACTTGTAGTAGGTGGCTTATGGGAAGTGCTTGTAATCTTCGGTGTTCACTGGGGAATTACACCTGTAACAGTAGGAAACTACGCGAACTTAGGTTATGACACATTTACAGGACTTCAGGCATCAGCCGTATTTTCACAGGCAGGTGCAACATTTGGAGTTTTCCTTAAGACAAAAAATAAAGACATGAAGGGTGTTTCAGCATCAGCAGCAATTACAGGTCTTTTCGGTATTACAGAACCTGCAATTTATGGTGTTAACTTAAGATTAAAGAAACCAATGATTTGTGGCTGTATTGCCGGTGCAGTTGGTGGTGCTATTGGTGGAGCTTTCCATGCAGTGTCATGGAGCTATAATATGCCTGGTATCGCAACATTACCTGCTTACTTTAAGGTTGGCCATTTAACACCATTTATCGGTTTGGTAATTTCAATTGTTGTAGCATTCGTGCTTGGTGCAGTGCTTACATACATTGTTGGTTTTGAAGATGAAGCAGATGATGAAACAAAGGAAATTGAAACATCAAATGAAACAACAGAAACAAATGGTGAGGCTACAAGTGAGTTTGTAGCACCTGTAACAGGAAATGTTATTCCTGTAAATCAGGTAAAAGACGAAGCTTTTGCTTCTGAAGCAATGGGAAAAGGTGTAGGAATTGAACCTGAAAATGGAAAAGTATATGCACCTTTTGATGGCAATGTTGACGCAGTATTTCCAACAGGCCATTTAGTAGGCTTATCAGATGGAAATGGTGCAGAAGTATTAATTCACATTGGTGTTGATACAGTAAAGCTTGAAGGAAAAGGTTTTACAACTTATGTTTCACAGGGAGATAAAGTTAAGAAAGGTGACTTACTTGTGGAATTTGACGTGGAACTTCTTAAGAAAGAAGGCTACGATACAACAGTTATGTTTATAACAACTGATACATCAAAGGATGTTCAGGTTTTATCAGGAAGAAAGGAAGCTGTTAAGGATATTGCATTTTTAACAGTATAATTGAGAGGAGTTAGATATGGGCATGTTACCAAAAGATTTTTTATGGGGTGGAGCTGTTGCCGCGCACCAGGTAGAAGGTGGATGGAATAAAGGAGGCAAAGGCGTAAGTATAGCCGATGTTTTAACAGCCGGAGCTCATGGTGTAGATAGGAAAATCACAGACGGAGTACAAGATGGATATTATTATCCAAATCATGAAGCAGTAGATTTTTACGGGCACTATAAGGAAGACATAAAGTTATTTGCTGAAATGGGATTTAAGTGTTTTCGTACTTCAATTGCCTGGACAAGAATTTTCCCAAATGGGGATGATGAACAGGCAAATGAAGAAGGATTAAAATTCTACGACAATCTTTTTGATGAACTACTAAAATACGGAATTGAGCCGGTGGTAACACTATCTCATTTCGAAATGCCATATCATCTTGTAAAAGAGTACGGGGGCTGGAAAAATCGAAAAGTTATCGACTTTTTTGTAAAGTACTCACTAACCGTTATGGAAAGATATAAAAACAAAGTAAAATATTGGATGACTTTTAACGAAATTAATAACCAGAAGAACTATGAGTATCCACTTTTCGGATATACTTGCTCAGGTGTGATTTTCAATAATGAAAAGCATCCGGAAGAATGTATGTATCAGGTGGTACATCACGAATTAGTGGCAAGTGCCATGGTAGTAAAAGAAGGACATAAAATTAATCCTGATTTTAAGATTGGCTGTATGATGGCGTGCGTTCCATTATATCCATATTCATGTAAACCGGAAGATATGATGTATTCAGTTGAAGCAATGCATGACCGCTACCTATTTGGTGATGTTCATGTAAGAGGCGAATACCCATCTTATGTATGGCCTGAGTGGAAAAAGAAAAACATTCACGTTCAAATGGAAGAAGGAGACAGGGAGATATTAAAAGAAGGCACTGTTGACTTTGTAGGATTAAGTTACTATATGACAAATGCTGTAAAAGCCGACCATGTTGCAGATGGAAATGGTGTAGATGGCTTCCCTGGAAGCGTTCCAAATCCTTATGTAAAAACAAGTGATTGGGGCTGGCAGATTGATCCAATTGGACTTAGATATGCACTTAATTTGTTATATGAAAGATACCAGGTGCCACTATTTATTGTGGAAAATGGATTTGGCGCAATTGATACTGTAAATGAAGACGGAACAATCGATGATGATTACAGAATAGCTTACTTAAAAGCTCACATTGAAGAAATGAAAAAAGCTGTAATTGATGATGGAGTAGACCTTATGGGTTACACACCATGGGGCTGTATTGACTGTGTTTCATTTACAACAGGAGAAATGAAAAAGCGTTACGGATTTATCTATGTTGACAAAGATAATGAAGGTAATGGCACACTAAAACGAAGCAAAAAGAAGTCATTTGACTGGTATAAAAAAGTAATAGCTTCCAATGGTGAAGAATTATAATAAAAATAATAGTAATAGTGATAACGAAAATCTTCTCACAAAAAGTGGGAAGATTTTTATTTTAGAAATTTGAAATTAACAGCTGGTGTTTCGATGAATTTATTGAATATAGACTATTGTGTGTTATAATCAAAGATGATTGTCAAAATTTAGGAGGGAAGAGCGAAAAATGGAAATAAAAAAAATGAGAAAATCAAATATCGAGTTGTTGAGAATTGTTTTGATTATAATGGTAATAGCACATCATTATGTGATAAATTCCGGCATAAAAGCGTTTTTTACACCAGCTAAAATGTCAGCAAAAATGATAGGGATAGAAATATTCGGATGTGGTGGAAAGATTGCTATTGATGGCTTTATAATCATAACAGGTTTTTTTATGTGTAAACAATCAGTCACATTATTAAAGTGGTGTAATTTGTTTGTGAAATATGCTTTTTACCTTCTGGTAATTAATGGGGCTTTTCTGATTGTAGGATATTATCCTTTGGGAAAATATAATCTGTTGTATGGATTTGTTCCTTTTATAAAAAACTATGGAACAGGATATGATAGTTTTGTAGCTTTATATTTGGCATTATTTTTGTTGATTCCTTTTATTAATAAGCTTATAAATGCTATGAATAAAAAGGAAATGATTATATTACTATCTATTTTAATAGCATTATATTCTATTTTTAGCACGTTCTTTTTTCAGATAGACAGTGAGGGATATTTATTTGTTAGAGACAATTTTGAAGGACTGGGATGGTACATTACAGTATATTTAATTGGAGCTTTTATAAGAAAATATGGTAACAAAAAATGGGATAATTTTAGAGTGGGATTAGTAGGCACAATTATTTCTGCTGTAGTAATATGTATTAGCATCTATGTGTTTAATTACACAATGAAAATTGATATATATCATTTTGTCATTGGAGCTAATAAATTTATGGCTATTACAATGGCAATTATGTTATTTATCTTATTTAAGAACATAAATATTAAAAATAGCAAAATAATTAATACATTGTCAAAAACAACATTCGGTATTTTATTGATACATGCTAACAGTGACACGATGAGATACTTTTTATGGAATGATATTATCAAATGTCCGGAAAAGTATTTGGAAGGTGGAGCAATGTTAATAGTGAGTGCAATCACAAGTGTTATTTTGATTTATATTGTATGTGCGTGCATAGACATTATATGTGAAAAAAATTTTGAATAAGGTAGTAATTAGCAAATTAAAGAATATAAAAATATTAAACAAGGAATTGTATTAAAAGAGGAGAAAAACTATGGAAATAAATGTTAAGGATTATGGAGCATTAGGAAACGGAATAGATTACACTAAAGAAATTCAGAAAGCGCTCAATGAAGGTGGAAATATTTATATACCAAAAGGAGAATATCTTATAAGTAGTCCATTAGTAATTTATAAAAACACACATATAAGAATGGATGAAGATACTATATTACAAAGAAGTGGGAGTGTAACAATTAATCAACAGGCAACTAGTCCTGAACTTTACACATCTGGACCATATGCAATTTTTACAAATGGCGAGAAAACAGATGTATATTATGATTATAATGGAAATGGTAATATTTCAATTAGTGGTGGAGTAATAGATTGCAATGGTGAAAATGAAGATACCCCAAGCAATGGCATATGTTTTGCACACGCAAAGAATATACATATTAGTAATATTACAATAAAAAATGTTAGGTCAGGACATCATATTGAAATTAATTCGTGTTCATTAGTTACAATTGTAAATTGCAAATTTCATAATCACCATAACATTATTGTCGATTCAAATAAACGAAGCCACAGTGAAGCGATTCAAATTGATTTAGCTAAAAATATACAGGTGTTTCCATTATTTGGAGGATGGGATAATAAACCATGTACATTCGTTAATGTAAGGGAGTGCTATTTTGCTGAAACAGGTGATGGTGTGGGAAGTCATGCGTGTACAGTTAATTCACAACATCAATCAATTCAAATAGAGGATAACTTCTTCTATAATATAAAGTATAGTGCTATAAAACCATTTAATTGGACGAGATGTAATTTTGATAAAAACATAGTATTAAATACTGTTAATGGGAGCGCAATTGAAGCCGAAAATCTTTATGACAGCATAATCTCGAATTGTATTTTGAAGGGAATTAGCGGAAATGGTGTTAAACTAATAAACTCGAATAATATTGAAGTGATTGGAGGAGAAATTAAAGAATGCAAAAGCGCAGGTGTGTCGGTTAATACAGAAAGTGGAAGAATAGCTAATGCAAGTGGAAGTAATGTTAAATTGTCCAATATAAGTATATATAATGGGAGTACTATTGGAATAAATGTAGCTTCAAATAATACTATGGTAATGGGATGCAGTGTTTATAATAATGGTTCACATGGATTGTATGTTCATGATTGTGAAAATTCCATTATTCAAGGTTGCGCTATAAAAGAAAATGCATCCTATGGCATTACATCAACAGTTAACTCTGTTAGTACAATAATAAAAAATTGTATATTTCTAAACAATGGTGGTACAGATGTGCTAATTGGAGGGAGCAGTGCAGGATATGCTCAAAAAAAATATGTTAGCGGAAATACCTTCTGTGATAAAAAAACTTCGGGATATAATATATGGGTTCAAAGTGTATCTAAAAATAATGTTATAGTAAACAATGATATGTGTATGGGAAACTTGACAACTAAGAAAAAAATTGATTCTTCGTCTACATATGTATCTGGCAACATTGAAAAATAAGTTAAATGAATTTCAAAGTTCTGTTTTTTATATCCAATCCATAAGTTAGTCAGCAATGATATAATAGGTATGTATCCTCCTGAGATTGGAGGAAAAAATGCCTGAGAAAAGAAAAAAAGGACAACACTTAACCTGGGAAAACAGGCAGGAGGATACGAAAAGGATAGCCAAATCCAAAGGCATCCAGAAGTTACTCTTGCACTGTGATTTCCAGGAGCCTGGTTAGTATGCTCAAAAATCCATTGATTTAACTTAATTATAGAGTCGACAAAGGAAAAACAACAGCTAAACAATTGAAAAATGAAGAAACCAGAAGTTAGTTTTGCATTCAACTTTTTTTATTTGCTAATGCAATAAATAGTAAAAATCCTACGTTTAAAAGTATATAGATAAAATAATGTGAAAACTCTTGCGCCGTTAGTATGAAGTAATTAAAACAATGTAGAACAATTTAAGCGAAGAAAAGATTACTTACATATTTAGCAAGTAATCTTTTCTTTTTTTTCAAAGGAGGTTTTTTTATGAAACAAAAACTATGTAAAGTAACAATGATATTTAGTATATTGGTAACAACAATATTATTTGGGATTAGTGTTAGTGCAAATGATAATATTACTAATATTGAAGATGTAAAAGGACATGGAACATCATACGATAAGATTTATATTGATGAAAATTATCGTGGTGATGCAGTGTACAACACAAAATACCAATATGTAGATTGTAAAAAAGAGTTTGTAGTGGCAGAAGGAAATTCAAAATATAAGGCTATAGACGGGGCGCTTTATTCAAAAGATGGAAAGATTTTATATTATTTTCCAAGAAGTAAATCACAGTCATACAAGTTAATTACAAGTGCTGAAGTTATAGAAAATAAGGCTTTTTATAATTGTACATCATTGAAAAAGATTGATTTAAATAAAGCAAAAAAAATAAATTCTAATGGAATTTCACAATGCAAAAATCTAAAAGAGATTGTGTCAAATAATATTAGCAGAATTGAAGAACAGGGTATAAATAATACCGCAATAAAGCAAATAAAGTTAAATCAGAAGGCAAAGCTGGATATACGTGCTGTAGACAGCAATATTTTAATAAAAACTAATAAAAAATTTAAAGAAATAAAGCCATATGTATATAGCTGTAATAGATGGTATAAGATTTCAAAAGCAAAAGGATATGATGTTAAGAGCGTAATATATAGTGGATTTAAACCAAAAGACAAGAAAATTGTAAGGGCAAAAACATCAAAAAATGTCTATGACAAGAAAATAAGAAAAAAAGTTTTAAATAAATTTAGAGAATTAAATTACGACTTTAGATATGACAAAAATTTAAAAATAGACTTTTTTTCGGAGTATAAGCACTATTTTATAAAAACAAAGGTAAGGGCCTATAAATACATAAAGAATAAAAAAGTGTATACAAAGTGGAGTGATTATATGGTTTATGATTCATGGCATGATGCAGATTAAAGGAGGAGAAAGTTATGAAAAAATTCTTACTAATATTATTAGCGCTTACTATGTGTTTTCAGGTAAATATTGTAGGTGCCAGCGAGAATGCAGGCGGTGAAGTGAGCATAGATAAAATTCAGCATGGCTCAGATTACAGAGTAATAACAATAGACAAAAATTATACCGGAAGTATAGATGAAATTTGGCATTGGACAATGAATAGCGTTGAAAGTGTAAATGTTGATAAAGACAATCCTAAGTATATGTCAGAAGATGGAATTTTATTTTCAAAAGACAAAAAGACTATACTTTATTATCCAAGACAAAAGAATATTGGTGGTAGCTATACCATCCCTGAAACAGTTGAGAAAATAGCGGAACATGCATTTAATAATGCACAGTTGAAAACTATCAAAATGGAAGATAACATTACTTCAATAGGTACTTATGCATTTGCCGGTTGCGGAGTCGTAGATATAACGGTTCCTAAGAAAGTAAAAGTGATAGCAGAACATGTATTTGCAGGAAGTTACATAAAGAATATCGACTTAAATAATGTAAACAAAATAAAAGACTATGCATTTTCAGAATGTAATTATCTAACAAAAATCAATTTGAAAAATGTTAAAGATGTTGGAAAAGAGGCTTTTGCAAACTGCAACAAACTTAAGACAGTTAAAGGTCCTAAAGTAAAAAACATTGGAAAAAATGCTTTCTACACAGCCAAAGTAAAGAAAATTTATTTGCCAAATTCAGTGAAAATGGCTGAAAGAGCATTGAATACTGTTACAAAAATAAGCTATACTAAATCTTTTAAAAAGATAAAGCCTTATATGTTATATCCATTTACTTGGAATGATGTTGACACAGCTAAAGGTTACCAGATAAAAATAACTATTAGTAGTAAAAAGAATAAAAAAATCAAAAAGACTTTTGTGGAGAAAACTAAAAAAAGTTACATTCCAAGTTACGGTAAACTTGACAGAAAAATGGGCAAGTTTGTAAGCAAAAATAAAATTGCACCTAAAGACGTAAAAAGCACATTCCAATATAGGGCGTATAGAAAAAAAGGTGGTAAGACATTGTACACAAAATGGAGCAATGTTGTGAAATTATAAAGAGAGTGTATTAATAACTAATAATATAAAGTTGACATTTAGTTTTAGGTAGAGTATAGTTTTAAACGAAAACAAAATAAACTCTTCAGGGCAGGGTGAAATTCCCTACCGGTGGTAAAGCCCACGAGCCGCAAGGCATGATTCGGTGAAACTCCGAAGCCGACAGTAAAGTCTGGATGAAAGAAGATATGGAATAAATTTAAAATTTATATTGATAATTAGAAGCTCTGGAAATGTATTTCCAGAGCTTTTTTATATAATAAGAAATTCCTTCACAATTTCTTATTATATAAAAAACGTTCCACTATGGATGCCCACTGGTGCGAAAGGAAATTAATAATTATCATAGAGTGAATTTGAAATGAAATAATGTTAATAATTACTTCAATAATTTATTGAAATGTTAATCGGTATTAACAGGAATTGATTAGATAACATAGATTGAAAAAAGCCCTGAGCATATGCTCAGGGCTTTTTATGTAATAGAAATTCTTTCAGAATTTCTATTACATAAAAAGCGTTCCACATGGATGCGTATTCGTGGGATAAGAAAATAGTTGCAGACGGGCACGCACTCAGCGCAAAGAATGTCACAAGCGACATTCTTCATTATTTACACAAAATCAGGAGGTGAAAAATGAATTCTGAATATTATATGAGAATGGCACTGGATTTAGCAAAAAAAGGAATGGGTTACACATCGCCTAATCCAATGGTAGGTGCCGTTATTGTGAAAAATGGAAAAGTTATTGGCAAAGGCTACCACCACAAGTATGGTGATTTGCATGGGGAAAGAGATGCTCTTGCAAACGCCACTGATGATGTGACAGGAGCTACCATGTATGTTACATTGGAACCTTGTTGCCACAAAGGGAAACAGCCACCATGTGTGGAGGCAATTATTCAGGCAGGTATAAAGAAAGTTTTTGTAGGTTCAGATGATCCTAATCCATTAGTGGCAGGCAAAGGGATTAAAATTTTACAGGACAATGGAATAGAAGTTGAAACTCATATTTTAAAAGAGGAATGTGACAGCTTAAATAAAGTTTTTTTCCACTATATTCAAACAAAAACGCCTTATGTAATTTTAAAATATGCAATGACCATTGATGGAAAAATTGCTACTTACACTGGCGAGTCTAAGTGGATTACAGGGAAAAAAGCCAGAGAGCATGTACATAATAACAGACATAGATACAGTGGAATTATGGTAGGAGTTGGAACAGTGTTGGCTGATAATCCAATGCTTACCTGCAGAATTCCAGAGGGCGTAAATCCAACAAGGATTATATGTGACACAAATCTAAGGACTCCCATTGAGTCAAATATTGTACAGTCAGCAAAAGACATACCAACCATAATTGCAACAGGAAAGGTTGAAGAAGAAAAGGTAAAAACTTATGAAAAACTAGGATGCAAAATTCTTCAGCTACCTGATGAAAAAGGCAAGGTAAATTTGGAAAGCCTGATGAAAAAATTAGGAGAGATGAATATTGACAGTGTCATTGTTGAAGGTGGTGGAACTCTTAACTGGTCAATGGTAGCTAAGGGACTTGTTAATAAAACAGAGATTTACATTGCACCTAAAATTTTTGGTGGGAAAGATGCCAAGACACCGGTTGAAGGACAGGGATTTAAGTTGCCAGCCGAAAGTTTAAATCTTGAAAAAAGTAAGGTCAGCATTCTTGGTGAAGATATTTTAATTGAAAGTTACATAAAGGGGTGAGGCTAATGTTTACAGGAATTATAGAAGAAATGGGGACTGTTAAAAGCATAAGAAAATCTGCCAACTCAGCAATATTAACTATTGGTGCTACAAAAGTTTTAGAAGAAACAAAAATTGGTGACAGCATTGCGGTAAATGGAATTTGCTTAACAGTAACTGAAATAGAAAGTCAGTTTTTCAAAGCTGATGTAATGCATGAAACTTTGAAACGTTCATCTTTAAATAATCTGAAAACCGGCAGTAGGGTAAATTTGGAAAGAGCAATGGCTGCTAATGGACGATTTGGTGGTCACATAGTTTCAGGTCATGTGGATGGTGTAGGCACAATCGCAAAAATAGAAAAAGACGATAATGCAATTTGGTACACCATTAAGACAGCCCCTACAATACTTAAATATATCGTAGAAAAAGGTTCCATAACAATAGACGGAATCAGCCTTACTGTTGCAAAAGTGAGTAATGAGAATTTTGCAATCTCAGCAATTCCACATACAGTTCAGGTAACGATTTTAAAAGATAAAAAAGT
This sequence comes from Eubacterium sp., assembly GCF_057858645.1. Classification (NCBI taxonomy): domain Bacteria; kingdom Bacillati; phylum Bacillota; class Clostridia; order Eubacteriales; family Eubacteriaceae; genus Eubacterium; species Eubacterium sp. The sequence goes on along the minus strand of NZ_DBLZZO010000005.1, from coordinate 82,967 downwards.
TGGTGATGTTGTTAATTTGGAAAATGACATTATTGGAAAATATGTGGAACGGTTCCTTAGCTTTGGCGGAGATGTGGTTGATGGTCATAATCAATCATTAAAAAATAATGAGTCATCAGACAATAAGCAAACAAAAAGCCATTCAGGAATAACAATGGAGTTTTTAAGTAAGCATGGTTTTTGACGGAATGTTTAATCAAAGTAAGCAATAAAAAACGTTCTACTATTGATGTGCATTCGTGCAGAAAGAAAACAGTTGCTAGAGCAATATGAGATTAACATACAAAGTATCATAAGTGAAATCTATTAACAGTTTTTCAGTAGAAAGAGAGGTAGAAAATGTATCAGTTTAATACAGTAGAAGAAGCTTTAGAAGAATTAAGAAATGGAAAAATTATTTTAGTAACAGATGATCCTGACAGAGAAAATGAGGGAGATTTTATTTGTGCAGCAGAGTTTGCCACAACTAAAAATATTAATTTTATGGCAACTTACGGAAAGGGACTTATTTGTATGCCAATGTCAAAGGAGTATGTGGAAAAACTTAGAATTCCTCAAATGGTTACAAATAATACAGACAATCATGAAACAGCTTTTACAGTTTCAATTGATGGGGTAGATACAACAACAGGAATTTCAGCAGCAGAACGTTCAATGACAGCTATGAAGTGTGTTGACGAAAAAGCAAAACCGGAAGATTTCAGAAGACCAGGTCATATGTTTCCCCTTTTGGCAAAAGACAATGGTGTGTTAGAAAGAAACGGCCACACAGAAGCCACAGTTGATTTATGCAGATTAGCAGGTTTAAAGGAATGTGGTCTTTGCTGTGAAATCATGGGTGAAGACGGTACCATGATGAGAACTAAAGAATTAGTTCAGTTGGCTAAGGATATGAATATCAAAATGATTAGCATTAAAGATTTACAGCACTACAGAAAAGTACACGAAAAATTAGTGGATAGAGTGACAGTTACAAAAATGCCAACAAAGTATGGTGAGTTTACAGCATACGGATATGTAAATAAATTAAATGGCGAACATCACATTGCATTAGTAAAAGGTGATATTGGAGATGGTAAAGACGTTCTTTGCAGAGTTCATTCAGAATGTCTTACAGGTGATACTTTTGGTTCACTTAGATGTGACTGTGGACAGCAGTTTGCTGCCGCAATGACTCAAATCGAAAAAGAAGGCAGAGGAATTTTACTTTATATGCGACAGGAAGGTAGAGGCATTGGCTTGATAAATAAATTAAAAGCATACGAACTTCAGGAAAAAGGTATGGATACTTTGGAAGCAAATTTAGCACTAGGATTCAAAGGAGATGAGCGAGAATACTATATCGGCGCTCAGATATTAAGAGATTTAGGTGTAAAAGATTTAAACCTTTTAACAAACAATCCGGACAAAGTATACCAACTAGAAGAATTTGGAATGGAAATATCAAAACGAGTTCCAATTCAAATGGACGCAACAGAATATGACTTATATTATTTAAAAACAAAACAATTTAAAATGGGACATATTCTCCAATACAAATAATAAAAGAGAAGATTAATAAATAATCAAAGACAAAAATAAATAAGTAAAAACAACAACTAAAAATATTCTCTGCACAGCTAAAGACTTTATAAGAAAGTGCTGTGGAGCCGTCGGTCCATAAAGGCAGCGTAGTCGGCTTTATAGGACCGCTACGAGCGGAACGCAGCGGGAGCGTGCTTTCGATAAAGTATTTAGTTGGGCAGAGAATAGGGGATAGTGTTGATATATTAAGATATGAAAGGTAGGAAAGAAAATGAATATTTTAGAAGGAAAAGTAGTAGCAGAAGGCATGAAAGTTGGAATTGTAGTGGCAAGATTTAATGAGTTCATTACATCAAAATTGCTTAGTGGAGCAATTGACGGTTTGGTAAGACATGATGTAAACGAAGATGATGTAGACGTTGCATGGGTGCCAGGTGCTTTTGAAATTCCACTTGTGGCATCAAAAATGGCAAAAAGCAGAAAATATGATGCTGTAATTTGTTTAGGAGCTGTTATTAGAGGAAGCACAAGTCACTATGATTATGTTTGCAATGAAGTATCAAAAGGTATTGCAGCAGTTTCAATGGAAAATGACATACCTGTAATGTTTGGTGTAATTACTACAGAAAATATTGAACAGGCAATTGAACGTTCAGGAAGCAAGGCTGGAAACAAAGGATACGAGTGTGCACTTGGCGCTATTGAAATGGTAAATCTAATTAGAAAAATAAAATAATATTAATTTACAAATTTAAAAAAATGCATAAAATAATTACAACCTAAATGCAAAATAGTGAGATTTTCTGCTGAAAAAAACATCTGTTGGTGGTATACTAATCATAATAAAAAAAGTATGATTTAAATTTAAACCAGGATTTAATTTTAAACAATAATGTTGCAAAAATATTGGATTTTATCGGATTCCAATTTAAATAGCAAAGGTAAATTTCGGAAGAAATGAAAGTACAAAGGGGTGAAATTTTATGCACAGGGACAATGAAAAAATCGATGCAGGTTTAAAAGAAAACTATAGAATCGAGGAAGCTATTGAGGCACTACAAAAAGAAAGCAGCTATGAAATGTTGGCACATACTCTTACGGTTATTCGTAGAACAATGACAAAGAAAGCACAGATGATTATAGCTGTGGAGCCACCAAGGGGAGATAATCAGATAAGATTACAGGTTGTGGAAACTCCTGATGGCAAGAAATGGTGGGCAGCGTTTACAAGTTTTGATGAGGAAATGAAAGGTGGAAATCAGGTAATGTCCACATTCCTTGCAGACATGGATCAATTGTTGAAATCATCTTTAAGTGCAAATGATATTGAAGGTGTAATTTTTAATCCATGGAACAAAACAATAATGCTAAATAAGAAATTAATTAATATTGTATTAGGAAACATTGTGTAAAACAGGACAGGTTGTTGATTTATTATAAATGAAAAGATAACAGAATAGGTTGTTAATCTGTTATAAATGAAAATAAGAAAATAGGTCAGGTTGTTAATTCATAAATGTGAAGAATACAATAGATAAAAAATAAGCAGTCATAAATTACTAAAATGGTATGAATACTTAACCATTATTGTTAGTAGTTTATGGCTGCTTATGGTTTAAAAATATAATTACACTAGCAAACACGCATTTGACCTGTAAGTTAGTAAACTATATTCTTTATAATTTCTTATTCTACATTCTTATGGAAGAATGTTTATTGCATAAAAAATGTTTACAAATAAGATACATAAAAGGCATATCCATATATGCATAATAGGTATTAGACATGGTAAAGAAGCTAGTGTTATATTGTAAATAAAGTTATAAAGAAGGAGTGATACATATGAGTAAAGTATTAGTAACATATTTCAGTGCAAGTGGAGTAACAGCAAAAACAGCTAACAAGTTGGCAAAAGAAGTAGATGGTGATTTGTTCGAAATTGAACCAAAGGAAAAATACACATCAGCAGATTTAAACTGGATGGACAAGAAAAGTCGTAGTTCTGTAGAAATGAATGATCCTGCAAGCAGACCTGAAATTGCAAAGCAGGTTGAAAATATGGACATGTATGATACAGTATTAGTTGGATTTCCAATTTGGTGGTACGTTGAACCAAAGATTATTGACACATTTTTAGATAGTTATGATTTTGCAGGAAAGACAGTAATACCATTTGCTACATCAGGCGGAAGTGGAATCGAAAATGTAGAAAAGAACTTACAGAAAGAATACCCGAACATTAATTGGGGAAAAGGCAAGTTATTAAACGGAAGTGTTAAGGCTTGGTTTTAATTGCCAAAGTTAAAGAATTATTTGTGTAATAGAAATCTCTTGGGATTTCTATTGCATAAATAAAGTTCAACTATGGAATGGTAAAATACAACAATATGGATTAACCAGAAAGGAATGGAGAATTTATGATATTTATTTGGGTTGTGCTTCCAATTATTGCAATTGGAGCAGTAGGATTTTACCTTTTTAGAAAAATCTACAGGGCAGTTGATTTCTTTAAAGGTGAAATGAAAAAGTCTAAAAAGAACATATCAGCAATAGTTGGAACAGCCTTGATTTTGTCAGGTCATACACACGCTGGTCAGATTTTACCAATAGGTTTGATTTCGCCATTGTTCCATATGAATGATTTGAATTATGGCTATGTGAAAGAGAGCAATCTTAATGAGATAGTTACATCCGGAATTGCAGGTTGGGGGTATCCAATAAGAACTGAAAAGCATTCAGAGTATGCGATTATAGATATTAAAAATAAATAAGGAACACATAATGGCAAAGAACATAGATTTAACAAAAGGTAATATTTCAAAAGGCTTGTGGGCGTTTGCAATTCCGTTGATGCTGGGAAATGTAATGCAACAGTTTTACAACTTAGCCGATACATGGGTAGTGGGAAGATTCATTGGCAACACCGCTTTAGCAGCAGTTGGCTCGTCATATACTTTAATGACGTTTCTTACATCCATTATTATTGGGTTATCTTTGGGAAGCAGCACTTTTATTTCAATGGCGTTTGGAAACAAAGATAATAGAATGATTAGAAACGGAATTGTTATATCTTCAGAAATTACCTGTGGTCTGACAATAATACTGATAATAATTTCATACACTTTTTTAGATAAAATTATAAAGGTTTTAAATGTGCCAGATAACACATTTGCTGATATGCGTACATATTTGTTTTATGTATTTATAGGATTTTTTGCAACGTATATTTACAACTATTGTTCCAACCTGTTAAGGGCAGTTGGCAATTCTGTAACACCTTTAATTTTTCTTGGCGTTTCTGTGGTGTTAAATATAATACTCGATTTATATTTTGTAATTGGACTTGGTATGGGAATAATTGGAGCAGCAGTTGCTACGGTAATTTCCCAGTATATTGCAGGGCTTGGAATATTGATATATTACATAATAAAATATCCGGAATACAGAGTCAGAAAAGAAGATTGCAGGTGGAGCAAAAGCAATTTTAAAAATATCCTGTCACTATCAGGTTACACCTGTATTCAGCAGTCGGTGATGAACCTTGGCATACTTATGGTTCAGGGAATAGTTAATGGATTTGGACAAAATGTAATGGCGGCATTTGCGGTGGCGGTGAAAATTGATACCATTGCCTATATGCCCGCACAGGATTTTGGAAATGCCTTTTCTGTTTTCGTAGCCCAAAATTATGGTGCCAATCAAAAGCAGCGAATTAAAGAAGGTGTAAAAAAAGCAGGTATTAGTGTAGTCCTATTTTGCCTGGGAATAAGTGCTTTGGTATTTATATTTGCAAGACCACTTATGTCAATATTTGTAAGCAGTAAGAGTGCAGCAGTTATAAGTACGGGAGTGACTTATTTAAGAATAGAAGGTGCCTTTTATGTAGGAATTGGAATTTTATTTATGCTTTACGGTTTTTATAGGGCTATAAATAAGCCATTAATGTCAGTAATTCTTACAATAATTTCTCTTGGAACACGAGTTGTTTTAGCATATTATTTATCAAAAATACCGGTTATAGGAGTAATTGGTATTTGGGTAGCCATACCAATTGGTTGGTTTTTATCGGATTTGACGGGCATATTAGGATACAAATTTATTAATAAAAACACTGAAAAAACCTTATAATGATATGCTCCCTATATAGTAGACAGATTGAATAATTAAAAATCTACTATATAGGGAGCATATCATAAAATGGGCGTTCCAGTGCTTTTTTTATGCCTATAACGCAAAGGATTATGGGGCAGAGGGAAGTGGAAATAATGATTCAAGATGGTCATCAAATTTTGCAGATGATGCATGGCTTATAATTGACCTTGAAAAAACATATATGATTAACAAGGTTGTAATTAACTGGGAAGCTGCATACGGAAAGGCGTATGACATTTTAGTGTCAGTTTACGGAAAATAGACTCACAGGCTGAAAGCACAAATTGGAAAGTTCACAAAAAATTCACAAAAAATTCACAAAAAATTAGCACTCACCTCTTGACAGTGCTAACAAAAAGGACTATAACATAGTTGTACAAAGAAAAAGGTACAAAGATAAATACAAAAAGGCTAAAAGGTCTCAACGTGATGGCGCACAACAAATTAGTCGCTACGCCGTAGCGCATGACAAATTAAGTTTTAGTTATGTAATATGGAAGGAGAGATGACTTATGATGATGCCTAGTATTTTTGGAGAAAACTTATTTGATGACTTTATGGATGATTTTTCAAGAGGCTTTGATTTCCCAGAGTTCCCAGATGTTGACAAGAAATTGTATGGTAAACATGCTAAGAATTTAATGAAGACTGATGTTAAGGACACAGAGAATGGCTATGAAGTTTCTATGGATCTTCCAGGATTCAAAAAAGACGAAATAAAGATGAAACTTGAAAATGGTGTATTAACAATTAATGCAGCTAAAGGATTAGACAAGGACGAGAAAGATAAGAAGGGTAAATATGTAAGACGTGAACGTTATGCAGGTAGCCTAACAAGAAGTTTCTATGTTGGTGATCATGTAACTGTTCAGGATGTTCATCCTAAATATGAAAACGGAATTTTGTCTTTCACAGTTCCAAAAGAAAACAAACAGGTTGAAGAAAAAGAAAAATTTATAGAAATTGAAGGATAAATAAATTATTCATATGGTTGTTTAGAGAATAAGCAATAAATGAAAAAACCTAGGACTACAGTAATGTGTCCTAGGTTTTTTTGTGCTCCGTATGTTTGTGGACAACATACAGGGCACCTGAAGAATTTGTCAAAAATCATACAACTGTCTAAATATTTCCCAGCATAAAATTAAGCTAAAACGGTTCTGTTTATTGTTACGGTTTTCTACATATGTGTTATACTAATAGCAAAAAAGTTTAACGAATTATAGACAACAAAAATTTTATGGAAAGAGGCATTAAGTGAATATTTTATCATTAGAAAACATTACACATTCATATACAGAAAGGAAATTATTTGATGACGCAAGCTTTTACCTTCATGAAGGCGAAAAAGTCGGAATCATTGGCATAAATGGGACAGGAAAATCAACACTGCTAAAAATTATGGCAGGCTTAGAAGTACCTGACAGTGGAAATGTCATAAAGGCATCTAATTTGATGATACATTATCTGCCACAGAACCCGAAGTTTAATGAAGACGACACAGTAATTGAAAGTGTGCAGAATATGGTACATCATCATGCAAACGAAGACGAGTTAGTTAAGGCGAAAGCCATGATGACAAGACTTGGTATAAATAATTTTGAACAGAAAACAGGTGAATTGTCCGGTGGTCAAAGAAAAAGACTTGCTTTAGTTTCTGTGCTTATTACACCTTGTGATATTTTGATTTTAGATGAGCCTACAAACCATTTAGACAGTGAAATGGCAGAATGGTTGGAGAATCAGTTGCGCGCATTTAAAGGGGCCTTAGTTATGGTAACTCATGACAGATATTTTTTAGATAGTGTTACTAATAGAATTATCGAGTTAGACAAAGGAAAAATTTACAGTTATAACGAAAAGTATTCTGGATTTTTACAGCGTAAGGCAGAAAGAGAAGACAGTCAGAAGGCAAGTTAACGCAAAAGACAAAGTATTCTCCGCAAGGAGATTCAGTGGATGCAGCGTGGCGCAAGAGCAAGATCAACAAAACAAAAAGCTCATATACAGCGCTATGAAAATCTTAAGAATCAAAAAGGAATAGTTGAAGATGATAAAATTGAATTAAGCAGTATTAAGTCAAGAATGGGAAAAACTACAATTGAGCTTGATAAAATCTCAAAGGCTTATGGTGCGAATACGGTTTTAATTAAGGATTTTACTTACAACTTCTTAAAAGGTGACAGAGTTGGCTTCGTAGGAAAAAATGGTTGTGGTAAAACAACTTTAATGAAAATTATAGATGGTAGAATTAAACCTGACAGTGGAACTGTAACAATTGGACAGACTATCAAAATCGGCTACTATACACAGGAAATTGAGACAGACCAACAAGGTGGAATTGCTTACATGGATCCACAGGAAAAAGTTATTGATTACATAAAAAATACAGCGGAATTTGTTCGTACAGAGGATGGGTTGGTTTCTGCATCAGCAATGCTTGAAAGATTTTTATTTCCATCTTCCCAGCAGTATAGCAAAATAGAAAAACTTTCAGGTGGTGAAAGACGTAGACTTAATCTTTTAAGAGTGCTTATGGAAGCACCAAATGTTTTGATTTTAGATGAGCCTACAAATGATTTGGATATTGAAACAATGACAATTTTAGAAGACTACTTGGATAGTTTTGATGGCATTGTAATTACAGTAAGCCACGACAGATATTTCCTTGATCGAATAGTAAGAAGGATTTTTGCTTTTGAAGGTAATGGAGTGATTAGTCAGTATGAAGGTGGATATACAGACTATATTAATAAGAAGAAACAGCAGGAGGTTGCGGGAAATGCCGGAACTTTAAGAGAAAAAAATACTGGAAAATCAGGTAGTGGTTCAGGTGCCGTGCAATCTGCAAATATAGGTAATGCAAAGAGCACAGGAAGTATTAAGGGGAATGGAAAACAAAATACAGGAGAAGCATCGAATAGTCAAAAAAAAGATGACTATAAACACAGAAATAAAAAATTAAAATTTTCATATAACGAACAAAGAGAATATGAAACCATAGAAGATGATATTGCTAACCTTGAAGAAAAGCTGGAAAGACTGGATAAAGAGATGAATGAAAATGCAACTAATTCTGTTAAGTTAAAAGAATTAATGGAAGCTAAAGAAGAAACGGAAAATCTTTTAATGGAGAAAATGGACAGATGGGAATATTTGGAGGACTTGGCGAAAAGGATTGGGGAGCAGTAGAGTCTGCTAAAGACGAGTTCAGAACATTGATGTGAACAGGAGAAATAGATGATAGATGTAAAATCAATTAAAGCGTGTACAAATAGTCGATTTTATGAGAGAGGCAAAGATTTATATTATAGAGGAAAAGTCTTAAATATTGATGTTCAGGAAGACGGCGATTGGATTATTATACATGCTGATGTTAAAGGTAGTGGACATAATATATATGACATAGAATTAGAAGTAGATGCTGAGGATGGAGATATTATGGCATCAGATTGTTCATGTCCTGCTGCAGAAAGTTATTATGCTATGTGCAAGCATTGTGTAGCAGTAGCTTTTGAATATAACAATCAATGTGAAAATCAGATACAGAAATTTACATCAAAGGAAGAAGCATTGTATAAGTTACAAAATATGCAGGGAATTACTAAAGGAATAAAAGTTGCAACTAATCCATTACTTAAAAATATTTTAGACCAATACACAAATGAGAAAATGCTACCAATTCTAAATGGGGATTTGTATGGAAAAATAGAGTTAGAACCATTTCTTTCAATTGAAGGGTACAGACGAATGTCTGTTGAATTTAAAATTGGAACAGATAAAAAGTATGTTTTAAAAGATTTAATTGAATTTGTCAAAAACATAAAAGAAAAAGAAAATCATTCCTATGGAAAAAATTTGGAATTTGTTCATATAATGGAGGCGTTTTCGCCTGACTCAAGAAAGATGGTAAAGTTCATTGAGGATTGGGTTGCCAGAAACAAAAATACATATTCTATATTTGGATTTTATGGAAATACTTATCAAAAGGTCAGACATATTCCATTAGACGAGAACAGTCTTGAAGAGTTTCTTATGGCAACTGAATATAAAGAATTCGCATTAGATGTAGATGGTGCCAAAACAACGTATAAAGTGGCAAAAGAGAGCTTTAATGAAAATGCCAGCTTTGATTTAAAAATACAAGGTGATGATAGCGGTGCAAATATAAAAATTCAGCAATTGTTTGCATATAAAGGTAACAATAAATATATGATATTTAAAGAAAATTGTGTTTACATGGAACCTTTAGAAAATTGGAAACTTTTAGATGAATTAATGATTTGTGCAGATGAATATGCAGGCGATATTTATGTAAGCAAAGAAGATTTACCTTCTTTCTGCAATATCCTGTTACCTAAAATAAAAGGATGTTGCAATGTGGAATTAGTAGATTTTGATGAGAGTAAATACGTTGTAACAAAACCTGAATTAAAAACATATTTGGATATGCCACAGGAAGACATGATTACATTTAAAGCACAGGCAATTTATGGTGAGAATGAATATTCTGTATTTGATCAGGAAAATGTGGCACTTAGAGACTTACAAACAGAGAAAATAGTATCAGATATTATCAAAACTGTAAGCAATGCTTATGATAATGAAAATAAATTAATGGTTTTAGATAATGATGAGGAAAAATTATATTTACTGCTAACAAAAGGGATTGAGAGATTGCAACAGGTCGGCGAGGTTTTCGTATCTGATGCAATAAAGAAATTACAGGTAGTTCGGTCGGCAAAAACTACTGTAGGAATTTCTCTTTCAGGAGATTTGCTGGAATTAAATATTACATCAGATGAAATGTCAATGGATGAACTTGTAGATTTGATTTGCAGATATGACAGAAAGAAAAAGTATTACAAATTAAAAAACGGAAACATATTCTATGCAGATAGTGAGCAGTTGGACAGACTTTCTATCATAAAAGATAATTTACAACTAACTGACAGGGAAATGAAAAAAGGAACAGTTAAGGTGCCAAAATTCAGGGCGTTATATTTAGATGAGCAGGTTAAGGACGAAGAATTTCTTAAAACAAATAAAAGTACTGATTTTAAAAAGTTAGTTGATAATATAAAAAGTGTAGAAGAATATGATTTTGAAATACCACAAAGTCTTAACGGTATTTTGAGAAACTATCAAAAGGAAGGCTTTAGATGGATAAAAGCTTTGCATGAAAATGGTTTTGGAGGAATATTGGCAGATGATATGGGATTGGGAAAGTCCCTTCAGGTAATCTGTTTTATTTTGTCTGAAATGGAAAAGGCAAAAAAGTCTGAAAATAAACGAACATTAATAGTTTGTCCCGCATCCCTTGTTTACAATTGGAAAAGTGAATTCGAAAAATTTGCTCCTAATTTAATTGTTAAAACGGTATCCGGAAATGTGGATGAAAGACATGAAATGATTATGGAATCAGGCAAAAAAGATATTCTTGTTACTTCATATGATTTGCTAAAAAGAGACATTGAAGTTTATGGATATATGGAATTCTTTGCTGAGATAATTGATGAAGCACAATATATAAAAAACAGTACAACACAGGCAGCTAAGGCAGTAAAACTTATTAATGCAACATTCAGACTTGCACTTACAGGAACACCGGTTGAAAACAGACTTAGTGAATTGTGGAGTGAGTTTGATTTTTTAATGCCCGGCTTTTTGTTTAATTATAAAAGATATAAAGAACAGATTGAACAGCCTATTGTAAGGGATAACGACCAGGAAACAATGGTAAGGTTACAGAAAATGATAAGTCCTTTTATACTTCGAAGATTAAAGAAAGATGTACTAAAAGATTTGCCGGACAAGGTAGAAGAAAATATGTATGTGAAATTAGAAGGCGAACAGCAAAAACTTTATGATGCTCATGTTAAACGTATGAAATTAATGCTTGAGAAAACTGATGATGTAGAATTTAATACAAGCAAAATACAAATCCTTGCTGAATTAACAAAACTGCGTCAGCTATGTTGTGACCCGGCAATTTTATTTGATAAGTACAAAGGGGAATCGGCAAAAGCAGATATGTGTATTGAATTAATAAAAAATGCAACAGAGAATGGTCATAAGATTTTGTTGTTTTCCCAGTTTACATCAATGCTTGAAAATCTGCAGAAGAGAATGATTAAGGAAGGCATTAGCTTTTACACATTAACAGGCTCTACTGACAAAAGGGAAAGAGCTAAAATGGTTGAACAGTTTAATTGTGATGAAACGTCAGTATTTTGTATTTCACTTAAGGCAGGTGGAACAGGACTTAATCTTACATCAGCAGATATTGTTATACATTATGACCCATGGTGGAATGTGGCTGTTCAGAATCAGGCAACAGATAGGGCGCATCGTATTGGTCAAAAGAATGTTGTGAACGTTTATAAACTTATAACAAAAGGAACAATAGAAGAAAAGATTGTTAATTTGCAGGAACGAAAACAGGAATTGGCTGATAAGGTACTTGGTGGAGAAAGAATAGGAAGTGCAAGTTTTAATAAGGAAGAATTGCTGGAACTTTTGGGATAAGATAAAGCGGGAAAATAAGAATGAATTACATTTGTATAACTGATAAAGTGCAATTTTTACACCCTATGATTGATAAAGTGCAAATTTTGCACTAATGTTAAGACAGAGGTGCAAAATGAATAAATTAAAAGAATTAAGAGATGTTAATTTCTGCTATCTATTTGGCTCTTATGCAAAAGCAAAAGCAAAACCAACTAGCGATGTGGATTTGTTAATTTCTGCAAATGTTAAGGGATTAAAGTTTTATGGGTTGGTTGAGGAAATACATTTAAAATTGAATAAGAAAGTTGATGTTTTGGACATTAATCAATTAAATGATAATATAGAATTAACAGAGGAAATACTAAAGGATGGAATAAAAATATATGGATAATATGAAAAACGATGTATCAGAAACTATAGAGTTTTATAATAAAAATGCGAGAGAGTTCGTAAAAGGAACAGTTAGTGTAGACTTTAAGGAAACCCAGGATAAGTTTTTGAATTTACTTAACAAGGGAGACTATATTCTGGATTTCGGTTGTGGCTCAGGAAGGGATACAAAATATTTTGCCAAACAGGGAATGAAGGTTGAAGGAATAGATGGTTCATTAGAGTTATGCAAAATAGCAAGCGATTATACAGGAATGAAAATTAAGAACATGTTCTTTAAGGATTTAAATGAAGAGAATAAGTATGATGGTATTTGGGCATGTTCATCTATTCTTCATTTATCAAAAAATGAATTAAAATTAGTTTTTCAAAAAATGTCAAAAGCTTTAAAGAACAATGGAATTATATATACTTCATTTAAATACGGTGATTTTGAAGGTGTAAGAAATGGAAGATTTTTTGTAGATTTTACTGTAAAGGAATTTAGAAAATTTATTAAAGATATTGAAGAGTTACAAATAGAAGAATGTTGGATAACTAATGATGTACGAAAAGGAAGGGATGGAGAAAAATGGTTGAACATAATCTTGCGAAAGATTTAATAAATCACGATATTCATAATTATTCTACAGATGTAATGACAGGTGATAGAAACAAGAGAATGTATTTGTATAATCAGCTGGCATTAAGTATAGAAAAAGCAGAAACTGTGGATATTATAGTATCCTTTCTGATGGAGTCAGGGGTGAAAATGCTTTTAAAAGACTTAGAAAAGGCTTTGGAACGAGGGGCTAAAATCAGAATCTTAACAGGTAACTATCTTGGAATTACTCAGCCATCAGCATTATATCTTATAAAGAAAAAATTAGGAAATCAAGTGGACTTAAGATTCTATAATGAAAAGAATCGTTCATTTCATCCTAAATCATATATTTTTCATTACAAAGAACATAGCGAAATTTATATTGGTTCATCAAATATATCTAAAAGTGCACTAACCTCAGGAATTGAATGGAATTACAGATTTAGTAGCAAAAAAGATGAGAAGAATTATTTAAAATTTTTTCATACTTTCGAAGATTTATTTAACAATCATTCAATTATAGTTGATGATGAAGAATTACATAGATATTCTAAAAATTGGCACAGACCGGCAGTATCAAAGGATTTAGAAAAATATGAAATTATGGAGGAGCCGGCTGACACCAATGTAAGAGTTATGTATGAACCAAGAGGGGCGCAAATAGAGGCATTGTGTGCGTTAGAAGATACAAGAACTGAAGGGGCAACAAAAGCATTAGTTGTAGCTGCAACCGGTGTGGGAAAGACTTATCTTGCAGCATTTGATTCTAAAAAATTCAAGCGGGTTCTTTTTGTGGCACATAGAGAAGAAATTCTAAAACAGGCAGCAGTTTCGTTTAAAAATGTAAGAAAGTCGGAAGATTATGGATTCTTTAGTGGAAAGGAAAAATGCACAGATAAGTCTGTTATATTTGCATCTGTTGCAAGTTTAGGAAAGCAAAGTTACCTAAATGAAAAATATTTCAAACCAAATTATTTTGATTATATAGTAGTTGATGAATTTCATCATTCAGTAAATAACCAGTATCTTCGTATTGTAGAATATTTCAGACCTAAATTTTTGTTGGGACTTACAGCTACGCCTGAAAGAATGGATGGTAAAAATATATATGAAATTTGTGATTATAATGTTCCATATGAAATTTCATTACAAGAGGCTATAAACAAGGGGATACTTGTACCATTTCATTATTACGGAATCTATGATGATACAGATTATTCAAAGATACATACTGTACGTGGAAAATATGATGAGAAAGAATTAAACGAAACATATATTGGAAATGTACATCGTCATGATTTAATTTATAAATATTATTGCAAGTATGGTTCAAAAAGAGCACTGGGGTTTTGTTGCTCAAGACAACATGCAGAGGAAATGGCAGGAGAGTTTTGCAAAAGAGGAATTCCTTCTGTGGCTGTTTATAGCAATGCTGCTGGTGCATACTCAGAAAAAAGAGAAATAGCAATTGAAAAATTATTTAAGGGTGAAATTAAAGTAATCTTTTCAGTTGATATGTTTAATGAAGGTGTGGATATACCTTCAGTTGATATGGTAATGTTTTTACGTCCAACTGAGTCTCCAATTGTATTTTTGCAACAATTAGGGCGTGGACTTAGAAGAAGTCGTGGAAAAGAGTATCTTAATGTATTAGATTTTATCGGAAACTATGAAAAAGCCGGTAGGGTAAGATTTTTACTCACAGAGAAAACAATATCTGAAAATGGACATTATAATCCGGCAGACCGTTCTAATTTACCGGATGATTGCCTGATAGATTTTGATATGAAGTTACTTGATTTATTTGAAGAAATAGATAAAAAGCAAGCAAAGCTTAAAGACAGAATTAAAAATGAATATTTTAGAGTGAAGGGCTTGCTAGGAAAGTCTCCATCAAGAATAGAATTATTTACATATATGGAAGATGATGTGTACCAGTTAGCAATAAAACATTCAAAAGATAATCCTTTTAAAGGATATCTTGAGTATAGGGAAGAATTAGGCGAATTATCTCAGGAAGAAAATGAATTATCTCAGGGAATGGGAAGAGAATTTATTAGTTTTATCGAGAATACTAGCATGACAAAAGTTTACAAAATGCCTGTATTAATGGCATTTGTTAGAAAAGATAAAGTCCTTATGGAAGTTACAGAACAACAACTTTTAGAAAGTTGGAAGGAATTCTTTAGAACAGGGACCAATTGGAAGGATTTGGAAAAGGACCTCTCTTTTGAAAAATATAAAAATATATCAGATAAGGAGCATATTAAAAAAATTATGAAAATGCCTGTTCATTTTTTACAGGAATCAGGCAAAGGCTTTTTTGTAAAAAAGGATGGATTTGCGTTAGCTCTTCGAGATGAAATGATAGATATAGTTACTAATCCAATTTTTGTTAAAGAAGTAAAAGATGCAATAAACTATCGTGCACTTGACTATTACCAAAGAAGATATAGAAAACAGGAAGAAAGTATGTGATAGTGAAAAAGTAAGTGTTATTTACAAAATTGTACAGTATTTTGTAAAAGAAATGTTAGGAAGCTAACGTAAACATTAGTTTATAAAGCAAAATGACAATGGCTTTATATTTTGGACAAAGGATTTGGCATTTTAGACAAAATAATGAAATTATGGTACAATATCTGCGGTACAGCGTGCCTTAAACTTTTTTATAAACAGATAGGAGAAATGAGAAATGAACATTGTATGTTTAGATTTAGAGGGAGTATTAGTACCTGAAATTTGGATTGCATTTGCAGAGGAAACAGGAATAAGTGAACTTAAGAGAACAACAAGAGATGAGCCTGATTACGATAAGCTTATGAATTATAGAATAAATATTTTAAAAGAACATGGATTAGGTCTTAAGGAAATTCAGAAAACAATCGCAAAGATTGATCCAATGCCAGGAGCAAAGAAGTTCTTAGATGAATTAAGAGAAATGACTCAGGTAATTATTATCAGTGATACATTTACACAGTTTGCAGGACCTTTAATGAAAAAGTTAGGTTATCCTACAATTTTCTGTAACTCATTAGAAGTTGCTGATGATGGCGAAATTACAGGATTTAAGATGAGAATAGAAAATTCAAAACTTACAACAGTTAAGGCATTACAGTCAATCGGCTATGATACAATTGCCAGCGGTGACAGCCACAATGACCTTGGCATGATTAAGGCAAGCAAGGCAGGATTCTTATTCAGAAGTACAGACGAAATTAAGAAAGAATATCCTGAACTTCCAGCATTTGAAACATACGATGAATTGATGGATGCAATAAAGAAGGCTTTATAAAAAGTGTGGAGACATTGTTTTAATAAAAATAAAACGTAGTAATATAGCAAAAAGAGTAAATAAGGTATTATAGCTCAAATGCCAATTTGCTGTTACAATAAATGTCTAAAAATAAGTAGAAAAATTACAATATATAAGATAAATAAAAAACTTCAGTTAATATAATATGTCTAAAATAGGACAGAATATTAGCTGAAGTTTTTTATTTAATGTGAAATTATTTGGCGGCAATACATAATCTGCTCGTAGAATATGGCAAGCGACATTCTTTGTTATGTAATGAAAATTCTTTATTCAACATTTACAATAGAAAAGGATGATTAACAACATGTTGTTGACTAGACAACACAGCTGTCCGTACGGCTGTAAAGAAAACTGGAAGAGGTCGCCTTTATATCATAAGTCAGACTACTAATTTGGCAATGAAAGTCTGGGTTGGCTTTCTTGTGCGCTACACAGACATAATTCCAATTTGCAGTAAAGATAAGGACTACATGAAAAAGCAGTTTAACAAAATGATTTGCAAAATGCTTCGTAAAAAAAATGGATTCTAATATACCCGGAACAGGAAATGTGGTTCAACTACCGTAAACCTAGAAATCTAAAACGTGGTGCATACTATTACGCTGCAAAAAACAACGTACCAATTGTACCAATCTTTGTAGAAATTCAGAATTTAGATGAAAAGGAAACAGAAGAATTCTACAAGGTAAAATATGTAGTGCATGTACTGCCACCAATTTATCCTGAACCAGAATTAACAACAAGAGAAAACAGTTTCCGCATGATGGAAAAAGACTACGAACAGAAGAAGCAGGCTTACGAGGAGGCATACGGCAAAAAATTGGATTATGCCTTTGAGGATGGGGACATTGCCGGCTGGGTAGGAAGTGAAACGGAATAATAAAACATATAATATGGTGTTAAAGACAAGTGTGTTTTGGCTAAAATATAAGAGAATTATAGATAGCCGAAGGACGTGTGCAAAATTATATCAGCGCAACATATCTGGATGGTCATGTTGAAAATTTATTTACCCTTCTTGCACCATATGAGACGCTTAGAGGAAGTTGGAATGTTCCCAGTTTTGTACGAGGGAAAGACAGATGAGCATGTATCAAAATTTGAAAATCAGAATAAGGGCTATGAAATCAATTTTGAGCATCTGCATATTGGGGAATGGAGAGAGTTGAGTTATAGTTTAATTTAGTCATATTAGTAATAAATGACTAAATTGAAGCCGGAAAATGACCAAATTAAATACTATAGAAACTAATGAATACAGTGGAAAAAAAGAAAGGAAAAAAGATGAAAAGTAGCGTGGCACAGCCAATTATTAAACAAATTGATGATAATAGTAATGCTTTAGATTATTTTGAAAAAGTGTTGTTGCCTAATGAAAATGAAAATACACAGGAAATTATTGCAAAGTTCCCAACAGTGTATATTCATAATTGGCAGGAATCAGGAAATTATGAAGTATATGTTGGTGAATCAAATGATATTTTTAAGAGAACACGTCAACATTACGAGACAGCATTGAATAATTCAAAATGGCAAAGTCAGCTGTTGAAAAAGGATGCAAAGCTTTTTATTATAGGTCATGAACATTTTAACAAATCATTAACATTAGACATAGAAAATCGATTAATGCATTATATGATGAGTGTAGAGAGTGTAAAGCATGTACATAATTTAAGGGATAATCCACAGGCTAGTTATTATCCAATGGAAGAATTAGATGAAATATTTAGCAAAATATGGAGAGGACTTAGAAGAGAAAACAAGGATTTATTTCCTACTGAAGGAGCCATAAAAGATTCGGCAATATATAAAGCATCCCCACTTCATAAACTTACAAAAGAACAGGAAAATGTAAGAGAGTTAATTATTGAAAAAGTTTCAAAAGCACTGGAGAATGATTCAAAGAAACAACTTATTTTTGTAGATGGTGAAGCGGGAACCGGAAAGACTGTGTTAAATAGTAGCACATTTTATGAATTATATTGTCAGGCAGAGGAAAACAAAAAAGATTTAAAATGTTATTTACTTGTTAATCATGATGAACAAATTACTGTTTATGAGCAGATAGCAGAGAAACTTGGCTTGACGGAAAGATATGGAAAAGTTGTAAGTAAACCAACAACTTTTATTAACAATCATTCCATAGAAAATCCAGTGGATGTGGTATTTGTAGATGAGGCACATTTGCTTCTTACGCAAGGCAAGCAATCATACCGTGGAGAAAATCAGTTGAAAGACATTATTGATAGAGCACGTGTGACAGTAGTAATGTTTGATGAAAATCAGATTCTTACAACAGAACAATTTTGGGAAGCGCAGATTCTTGAAAAATATAGAAATCAGGCAAAGACAAACAATACACATATTGTATTAGATAAACAACTTCGCATGCAGGCAGATTCTGCAACAATGGATTGGATAGACTCTTTTACAAAGAAGGGAATTGTAAAGAAGATACCAAATACATTTGGTGGATATTCAATAAAAATATTTGATAAACCAGAAAATCTTGATATAGAGATTCAGAAAAAGGCCAAAGAAGGTAACTCTGCTCTATCACGTGTGATAGCAACATATGATTGGAATTATAGTTCGAATCATAAACCTGACGACCGATTGAAAGAATATTGGGAAGTGCTTATTGGAAATTGGCATAAACCATGGAATCGTCAGTTAGAGTCAGAACTTTCTAGAAAAGAAAAGAGAAAAATTAAAGGCTTAGCATGGGCAGAACAGCCACAAACAATCAATGAAGTAGGATCAACATTTACTATTCAAGGTTTTGATTTAAATTATGCAGGGGTAATTCTCGGACCATCTGTAAAATATCGTAATGGAAAAGTAGTGTTTGACCCATCGGAAAGCCATAATGAAAAGGCTATAAGAAATAGAACCTTATCTGATGGTACTAAAAAGAAGTTTGGTGAAATGTTGATTCGGCATGAAGTGAGAGTTTTAATGACACGTGGCGTTAATGGAATGTACATATATGCATGTGATTCTGAACTGAGAGAAGCATTAATAAAGGCATCAAAATAAAGGAGCAATTATGAAACAGGAAACAATAGATAGAATACGAAAATTTACAACTGATAGAGAGTGGGGACAATTTCATTCTGCTGGAAATCTTGCAAAATCAATATCAATCGAAGCAAACGAACTATTGGAATGCTTTCAATGGAGTGATACAGAATATAATTTGGAACATGTAAAAGAAGAATTGGCAGATGTGATTGTTTATTGTCAGGATATGCTGGATAAGCTAGAATTAGATGTAGATGAAATTGTGAACAGCAAAATGGACAAAAACGAAGCTAAATATCCCGTTGAAAAGGCTAAGGGAAATGCTAAAAAATATGATGAGTTGTAGGAAAAAAGGAGAACAACCAATGACAAAAATCTTATTTGTATGCCACGGCAACATCTGCCGCTCAACCATGGCACAGTACGTGCTTCAGCACATGGTAGAGCAGGCAGGAATGGCAGAACAATTTTATATTGACTCGGCGGCAACCAGTTTCGAAGAAATCGGCAACGGTGTGCATTCGGGTACACGAAAAAAACTTGCGCAGGTTGGCATTCACTGTGGCAATCACAAGGCAAGACATTTAGAAAAGTCAGACTATGACCAATTCGATTATATTATCGGCATGGACAGTGCTAATATGAAAAATATTGCACGTATTGTTGGAAATGATTATAAGGGAAAAGTTTATAAACTTTTGCAATTTGCAGGGGAGACAGGAGATATTGCAGATCCCTGGTACACAGGAAATTTTGACGCTACATACGAGGACGTAGAGAAAGGTTGCAGAGGTTTTCTTGAGTTTTTAAATGAAAGGAGCTAGTTATGAAACAGGTAACTTTAGGAAAAACACATAAATTCCTTTTTAACAATTTTCTTATTAATAAAAAAGTGATAATATAAAAAGGCAAAGGTAAAAAATAGAAAACGGAGGAGAAAGTTAAAGCTAATTTAACTAAAAAACATTATGGAAAAAAGAAAAGGTTTAACAGCTAGAAGGCTTATGGCACTTTTTTGTGTTTCAGCACTTTTAGTGGTTGTTTGTGCCACAGTTGTTTTAGGCGCAGACAAGGCAAAGTATTCCCCTGTAGTTTTTTCTACAGGTTGGGCGTTATTACCACCGGTTGTAGCTATTGCACTGGCGTTAATAACTAAAGAAGTTTACAGTTCATTGTTTATAGGTATTGTTGTTGGTGCTGTTCTTTATGGCGGTGGCAATGTTGAAAGAACAATACTCCATGCTTTCGGAGATGACAATGGCGGATTTGTAAGTGTTTTAACAGATTCATACAACGTAGGTATTTTAATATTCCTTGTTATTTTGGGAACTATTGTTGCTATGATGAATAAGGCCGGCGGTTCGGCAGCATTTGGAAAATGGGCAAGCGAGCATATTAAAACAAAAGCAGGTGCACAGCTTGCAACTATTTTATTGGGTGTTTTGATTTTTATTGATGATTATTTTAACTGTCTTACAGTTGGTAGTGTAATGCGTCCGGTAACTGACAAGCATAACGTATCACGTGCAAAACTTGCATATTTAATAGATGCAACAGCAGCACCGGTTTGTATTATTGCACCGGTTTCTTCATGGGCGGCAGCAGTAAGTGGTTTTGTAAAAGGGGAGGACGGCTTAACTTTATTTGTAAGAGCCATTCCTTATAACTTTTATGCAATTTTAACTGTTGTAATGATGGTTTCTATGGTTCTTTTAAAAGTTGAATTCGGCCCAATGGCAAAACATGAGAAGAATGCTGACAACGGTGACTTATTTTCAATGGGCGATAGAACACAGAACATTCAGGAAGATGAGCAGGGTAGCTCGAAAGGTAAAGTAATCGACCTTGTTATTCCGATTTTATGTCTTGTGGTTTGTTGTGTAATTGGAATGATTTACACAGGTGGATTTTTCAAAGGAAAAGACTTTATTACAGCATTTTCAAACAGTGATGCTTCAGTAGGTCTTGCTATCGGAAGTTTCTTTGGTTTGGTTATTACAATTCTTTTGTATGTAATTAGAAGAGTTCTTCCATTTAAAAATTGCATGGATTGTTTAGTTGATGGTTTCAGAGCAATGGTACCAGCCATTTTAATTCTTACAATGGCATGGACTTTAAAATCAATGACAGATTCTCTTGGAGCAAAAGAGTTTGTTGCAATGTCAATGAAATCTGTTGCAGGAGATTTTATTTCATTATTGCCTGCTGTTATTTTCTTAGTTGCATGTTTCCTTGCGTTTGCAACAGGAACTTCATGGGGAACATTCGGAATCCTTATTCCTATTGTAGTTGCAGTATTTGAGGGCAGCAATTATGAGTTAATGATTGTTTCAATTTCAGCCTGCATGGCAGGTGCTGTTTGCGGTGACCATTGTTCACCAATTTCAGATACCACGATTATGGCTTCGGCGGGTGCAGAGTGTGACCATGTAAATCACGTATCCACTCAGTTACCTTATGCTATTGTGGCGGCAGTAGTTTCATTTTTCTCATTTATAATTGCAGGCTTTGTCCGCAATGCATGGATTGTGCTACCGATTGCAATTCTTATGATGATTGTGGTAATTGCTTTAATTAACATTGTTCAAGAAGATAAAGAATAGCATAAAATTGGAGTAAAAGCCAAGTATAAGCTTTCAAAATAAAAACATAAATTTTTAAAAATCTGTATTAGGTTAACCTGGTAGATTACCAGTGAACTTAATACAGATTTTTTTCTCCAAAAATATTTTTTATTACTTAAAAAATAAGAAATTCCGTAAGAACAATATAAATTGGGGAATAGTTTATGGAGAAAGCATTAAAACTTAAAAAATAAAAATGTTTTTATAAAAAAAGTGGACTAAATAAAAAATAAAGAGTTTTGTGAATAAAATGTGAGCGATATAATAAAAGAACATTTAACATGGGGAAGCTCGAATAAACATTTTAAAGTATTTGGGCAGAAGAATATTGAGAAAGGAAGGAACGTGTTATTATGAACAGAGGGTTTAGTAAGAAAAATTGGTTTAACAGACTTGTTTCAATGGTATTAACTGTTGCACTTATGATTACAACAATCGGTGTTGTCTCAGTAAGTAAGAGTTCAAAGGTTTCAGCCGCAACAGCAGTTACATCAATGGACTATTATAACAGTGAAGAGGGACCAACAATTAAGAGAACAGGAACAGGTGCAGTAAGCTTTGGATTTGTTTTACCTAAGTTTAATGGAAAAGAACCAAAAGAATTGAATTATGATAATGTAAGAGATGACATTCAGTTGTACGTTAAACAGGAGAACGGCACAAGCGGCGAATGGAAGAAGATTGAAGAAGTTAAGTCTTTTGTATGGAATGAAACTTGGGGTATTGAACATCAGCTTAGCTGGGATGGCTGGGTTTGCTGGTTGAAAGTTTCAGAAACTACAGAATTCAGATTTCATAGCAAATCAAGTGGTGTAAACTTGGATTACACTTTAGAACTAGAAAAACTTGCAACTTATAAGCTTACAAGTATTTCTACTACAGAAGAAACAATTAAGGCAGACACAACAGGTGGTTCAGCTACACATTGGGGAGCATGGACTTTTAACGGTGACAAAAATATTAAGTATGAACAGATTCAGGATGATGTTGAAATTTTAGTTGACAATAACGATGGCAAAGGATTTGTACAGTTCCTTAGCAATGCAAATTCAGGTTTCAAATGGGATCAGAACTTTGGTTATTATTCAGATGGTGATGGCGGTTATTGGTTTACAAATATCAATTGGTCATTTACACTTCGTTTCAAATCAAAGTCAAATCCTGATGTAATGCAGGATGTAAAAGTTGTTTATGAGAAGCCTGTTAGAACAAGTTATGCTTTAACAGCTTATGAGGGAACTTCATACGATGCAAGCAAAGTTGAAACAGCATCAGTTGGTATTCCACTTCCAAAGATTGGTGGAACAGAAGCAATTAAGGATGATTTAGACTTATTCAAATATGAAGTAAAAGTCGACGGAAAATGGATTGCCCTTACAGACGTAGCAACTAGTGGTTGGGTTTACGAAGGAAATGGCTATAACAAATATTCATTAAGCAGTCAGTGGGGATATTTCATTGATCATGTTTATGGCTTATGGTTTCAGCCTGTAAGAGAAGATACAGAAATCAGAATCAGCTACCCTATTGATGGCAAAAAAGGTGGCGATGCAAGCAGCAATGCAATAATCTACACAATTAAGGGTAACACAGAATATAAAGCACAGTTACCTGCTGACATGACAGATATTAAAGTAGAAAACAGTTCAGAGGATTATGCTCCTGCAGGCTGGAAAATGATTTTCCATGATGAATTTGACGGAGACAAGCTTGATACTAATAAGTGGTCATACGACGAAGGATTCCTCCTCGAAGAAGATGATATTAATACAGCCGGTTGGGGAAATCAGGAATTAGAATATTATACAAGAGATAATGTATCAGTAAATGCTGGTAAATTAAATATCAATATGAAAAAACAGTCAAAGATATTTACACAGAAAAACGATTCTTCTAAGAAAGCAGAAGCAAAATATTCTTCAGGTAAGATAACAACAAAGGACAAGTTCTCAGTTAAATACGGAAGAGTAGATTTTAGAGCAAAAATGCCAACAGGTACAGGTGTATGGCCTGCAATGTGGATGCTTCCAAATGATTCAGTATATGGTTCATGGCCTTTATCAGGAGAAATTGATGTATTTGAAGGACGTGGACGTACACCAAACATGGTATTTGGTACATTACATTATGGTTCACAGTGGCCAAACAACATTAACTCATCTGATGCGTTTAACATGACTAAAAATGGAAATGTTAAAACAGGTATTGATGATTGGCATGTATACAGCGTAGTTTGGGATGCAGAAAATATTAAGATTTACTGTGATGGTAAATGCTACTTCAAATGTACAGCTGGAGAATGGTACTCAGGTTCAGACAGAGGTAATACATATGCACCATTTGATCAGAGATTTTACCTTATCTTAAACTTAGCAGCAGGCGGAACTTTTGATAGCGGTTATGTACCTGATGACAATTTCACATCGGCCATGATGGAAGTTGATTATGTTAGAGTATATCAGAGAAAAGTTGCATCAAATGAAGATGAACAGAATGATAAGAAGGCAAATGTAAAAACTGATGGTGCAAACGATGGCTTATATGGTGATTACAAGTTAGGTACAAAGATAATTACAAATCCTACAACTGAACCAACAACACCGGCACCAACAGAAACAACACCGGCACCAACAGAAACAACACCGGCACCAACAGAAACAGCACCGGCACCAACAGAAACAACACCGGCAGCAACAGAAACAACACCGGCACCAACAGAAACAACACCGGCACCAACAGAAACAACACTAGCACCAACAGAAACAACACCGGAATCAACAACAAAGACTCCAGTAAAAACAACAAAGCCACAGGTAAAAAAACCTATTGTTAAGAAGACTGTTGGCAAGACAAAGGTTAAGAAAGCAACTAAGAAGCGTAAGGCAAAGAAAATTAGCATCTTATTAAAGAAAGCTAAGAATGCAAAGAAATATAAAGTACAGGTTTCTAAGAGCAAGAAGTTCAAGAAGATTCTTGTTAAGAAAACTGTAAAGAAGATTAAGTTTACAATTAAGAGCAAAAAGCTTAAGAACAAGAAAAAATTATATGTAAGAGCCAAAGCTGTTGGTTGCAAAACATGGTCAAAACCTAAAAAAGTAAAAATTAAAAAGTAATTTATTTAGAAAGTAAGAAGTCTAGTAAGGACTTCTTACTTTTTTGCAACTTTGCTTGCCAAATAATTCATAAATTATTAGAATATAAAAGTAAATGTCTAGGAAAAATATTAGTAGAAATATTTATGGCTAAAGAATGATTTCTACAATTTTAATAAGGAGGAAATATGGCTAAAAAGAAGTTAGGATTTGGTTTGATGAGATTACCACTTGTAGACCCAAATGAAGCAGCAGATGTTGATATAGAAGAAATGTCCAAAATGGTGGACACATTTTTGGAACGTGGATTTACATATTTTGATACAGCTTGGATGTATTGTGGATTCGAAAGTGAGAATGCTACAAAAGAGGCTTTGGTAAAACGTCATTCAAGAGACAGCTTTACTTTGGCTGACAAATTGCATGGTGGATTTTTTAACACAATAGAAGAAGCAGATGAGATTTTTAATCAGCAGCTTGAAAAGACAGGTGTAGAGTTTTTTGATTACTACTTACTTCACGATATTGGTTTAGACCATTACAAGAAGTACACAGACCTTGGATGTTTTCAGTGGTTGGTTGATAAAAAGAAAGCAGGACTTGTTAAGCATATTGGTTTCTCATTCCACGATAATGCAGAGTTGTTGGACAAGGTTCTAACAGAACATCCGGAAATGGAATTTGTTCAGCTTCAGATTAATTATCTTGACTGGGAAAGTGAAGGCGTTCAGTCACGTAAATGCTATGAAGTAGCTACAAAACATGGGAAGCCGGTTATTGTTATGGAGCCGGTAAAAGGTGGAACTTTAGCTAATGTGCCTGAGGCAGTTGAAGAACATTTCAAGGCATACAATAGCGAAATGTCAGTGCCATCATGGGCAATTAGATTTGTGGCAAGTCTTGATAATGTAATGATGGTTTTAAGTGGTATGAGTAATATGGAACAGCTTCTTGATAACACTGATTATATGATGGATTTTAAACCATTAACAAAAGAAGAAGTTGACCTTGTTATGAAAGCTGCAGATATTTTAAATGAAAATATAGAAATTCCATGTACAGGTTGTTCATACTGTACTGAGGGTTGTCCAAAGAAAATTGCTATACCAAAGTATTTTTCTTTATACAATGCAGATAAACAGGAAGTAAAAGAAAAAGGCTGGACACCACAGGGGGAATATTATGACAGATTAACAGGAATTTTTGGTAAGGCAAGCGATTGTATTGCCTGTGGTAAGTGTCAGAAAATTTGTCCACAGAACTTACCAATTATTGAAGACTTAAAGAAAGTGGCAGAATATTTTGGAAAATAATAATGGTTTGAATATATAATTTTTTAATAATAAATTTGGGATTAATCTAATTTTATAGTTAAGAAATAATATAAGAACCGACTTTATAATAAAAAACTAAAAACGAAAGGAATTTAAATGGCAAAGGAAGCAAGATTTACAGGAACAGATACTTATGTAGCATCAGATGATTTAATGGCATCAGTGCAGGTGGCAAGAGAATTGCAGAAACCTCTTCTTATTAAAGGAGAACCAGGAACAGGAAAAACAATGTTGGCGGAGGCAGTTGCTAAGGCTCTTGACATGGAGTTACTTATTTGGAACATTAAGTCAACAACAAAGGCGCAGGATGGCTTATATATTTATGATACAATTCAGAGATTGTACGACAGCCAGTTTGGTGAAGCAGGAGTAGATGACATTGGACACTATATTAAGCTTGGAAAACTTGGTGAAGCTTTTAAGAAGGATAAGCAGGTTGTTCTTTTAATAGACGAAATCGACAAGGCAGACTTGGAATTCCCTAATGACCTTCTTTGGGAATTGGACAAAATGGAATTTTATATTAACGAAACAAAGGAAACAGTAAAGGCAAAGGTTCGCCCAATTGTTATTATTACATCTAATGCGGAAAAAGAATTGCCTGATGCATTTTTACGTCGTTGTGTATTCCATTACATTACATTCCCTGAACCGGCATTAATGAAGCAGATTGTAGATGCTCACTTTGAAAATTTAGAAGAGAATCTATTAGATCAGGCAATGAATACTTTCTATAAAATCAGACAGATTAGGGATTTAAGAAAGAAACCAAGTACATCGGAATTTATTGACTGGATTAGAGCATTAATGATTGGTGGCGTTGATCCTGAAACAATAAGCGTCAAGTTGCCATATTTAGGTGTGCTTATTAAAAAAGATGAAGATTTAGAAACAGTAAGACTTGTTAGCAGATAATATGGAGGAAATATGTTTACACCATTTTTCTACACATTGAAAAGTAATGGATTGGATATATCTACAACAGAATGGCTTACTCTTATGGAAGCTTTAGATAAGGGGCTGGCACATTCCAATTTTACTGACTTTTATTACTTGTGTAAAACAGTGCTTGTAAAAAGCGAAGCTGATTATGATAAATTAGATTCTGCTTTTTTAGAGTATTTTAAAAATATCAAAACTGATAAATTAAATATGGAAAAATTAAACAAATGGCTCCATAACGACAGTGACAGAGTTCGTTTAACTAATCCTGAAGATTTTGTAGATAAACGTACAGAGCGTGAGGCAAAAGAAGTTCACAGAATGTTTCGTGAAAGATTAGGCGAGCAACACACTGAGCATAACGGTGGAAATCACTGGATTGGTACAGGCGGTGGTTCGGCTTTTGGTAAAAACGGTCATGTAGCAGGTGGAATCCAACTTGGAAATGAAGCCGGAATGAAAACAGCATTTGCCGTAATGGGTGAGAGACGTTACAGAGATTTCAGAAGAGACACTAAACTTACAATGAGACAGTTTCAGGTGGCTTTCAGGGAATTACGCCAGTATTCACGAAAAATGGATTTGCCAAAGACAGAGTTAGATATTGACGGGACCATTTCTTCTACCTGTAATCAGGGTGGTTATCTGAAACTTGAGTTTCAGCAGCCTAGAAAGAATTCTGTTAAACTTATGCTAATTTTTGATAGTGGTGGGTCAATGTATCCTTACAGTGAATTATGCAACCAGCTATTTCAGGCAGTAAATAAAGCAAATCATTTTAAGGACGTAAAAACTTTCTACATTCACAATTGTATTTACGCAAAGTTATACAAAACACCTGAGTGTGCTCCGGGAGAATGGATTGACACAACTTATGCGTTTAATAACTATGACAAGGATTACAAGGTTATAGTTGTAGGTGATGCTGGAATGGCGCCGGAAGAATACTACGACAAAAACGGAAATTACAGCGGGCCTAATAACGGACTTTCAGGACACGAATGGATTCAGTTGTTTAAGAAGAAATATCCACATACCATTTGGCTTAATCCATCATTCCATGGTGATTTAACAAAGAATTACTGGATGGAATCAGAAAGAGCCATTAAGGAAATCATAGACATGTATCCATTGACAGTTAATGGCTTAAAGGCAGGAATTAAAAAGTTGATGTCAGATAAATAACACACTCCCTGTTATATTTGTTTCTTAAATGTATATAGGGTACAAAAAGGTGGCTACACAAAAGTGTAGCTGCTTTTTTTTGAAAAATTGCATAAAAATACTTGATAAAAACATTTTTCTTTGTTTATATAGAAATATAATTTTTGTTTAATGGGAAATTTATTGAAAAGTTTTGTTGAATGAATTTTACAGATAATTCAGAAAAGGCGGAAAGTAATTTTTAATTAACAATTATGATTGGGAAAGGAAGTTATTTGTTACATTATATCAGGTAGCAAAAGTACAAGGACAAAAACATGAAAAGAATAGCGAAAAAAGTGGGGGCTGTTGTAATGTCACTGGCAGTAGCTGTATCAGGAATTACAATTGGCGAAACAAAAACAAAGAGTGTAAAAGCTGCAAACAATTGGAACTTGGTATGGTCAGATGAGTTTAACGGCACATCTCTTGATACATCTGTATGGTCATACGAAATTGGAAACGGAAACTGGGGCTGGGGTAATGGAGAAATTGAATATTATACAAACAGAACTGACAATGTTAGAGTAGCAGACGGTTCATTACAGATTATTGCAAAAAAAGAAAATTATGGTGGACAGAAATATACATCAGGTAGAATTATTTCAAAGGGCAAGAAATATTTTAAATATGGAAAAATGGAAGCCAGAATAAAAGTAGAAAACGGAAATCAGGATGGTGTTTGGCCTGCATATTGGATGATGGGCGAAAACATGAACGAAGGAGTTGGTTGGCCATATTGTGGGGAAATTGACATTATGGAACATGCCAATTCCAACAACTATGTAGGTGGTTGTCTTCATTGGAATACAAACGGTTTAAATGGTGCCTATTCACATGGCTCATATGGAAGTGGTTTTGAAGGTGCAGAAAAAGCTTTTGGATATTACACTGACAATGAAAATAATGGAATTAACGGTTGGCATACATATACACTAATATGGGATGCTAATCATATGGAATGGCAGTTAGACGGAAAGACATACTTAAGTCAGTCAATTACAAGTAATAATGCATATTGCTTCCAGAAAGAACATTTTTTCTTATTTAACCTTGCTATTGCCGGACCGGGTACAGGATTTACTAACAATGTTACAGCTAATGATGCAACATTTAAGACAGCAACAATGTATGTTGATTATTTGAGAGTATATCAGCAGGGAAATGGAACAAATACAACTACTCCTAGTACAACAACAAAAGCTAACACAACAACAAAGCCGGCTACAACTACTAAGGCACCTGCAACAAGTCCCGTTGAAACAATTACAAAAGTTTCATACGAAGATACAGACTTAGTTGCTAATACAGATAAAAAATTCGGAACTTATTTTGATACAGAAAATAATAGCTGGGGTGGCGGAGTTACAGGTACAATTACTGACGCAACAAACAAAGGAATAACAGTTGCTTTGGATAAATTAGGAACTGACAGATGGGCTGCGCAGGCATCACTGGGAACTCTTAAATATTATCCAGGCTATACATACAAATACAATGCAACTATTACATCAGACATAGACAGAACGCTTGTAGTTAAAGTAGTAGGAAATGATGATGGACAGCATGACTCACCTGTATTAGAAAACAGAACAATTAATGTAAAAGCAGGTGTCCCTTACCATTTAAGTCTTGACGTAACAATACCTGCGGATTATACTTCAGAGTTGTATTTATATTACGGTCTTGGAAAAGGAAACGAAGAAACTGTAGATTCTAATGCAAAGAATACAATTAGCATTTCAAATGTAAGCTTTTCAACAACAAGAAAAGTAATTGAATCAGAAACAGTTAATCGTCCAACAACTACAGGTAACGGAAATACCGTTACATCAAATGAAGGTACAACAAATAACGTTACATCAAATGAAGGTACAACAAATAAGGCTACATCAAATGAAGGTACAACAAATAAGGCTACATCCGCTAAGGGCATACAGGCTACAAAGAAACAGTTAGGAAAAACTACTGTAAAGAAGGCAACAAAGAAGAAAAATTCTAAAAAAGTAAGCTTAAAGTTTAAGAAAGTAAAAGGCGCTAAAAAGTATCAGGTACAGTTTTCTAAGAGCAAAAAGTTTAAAAAGATAATATTAAAGAAGACAGTTAAAAAGACAAAGCTTACAATTAAGAAGACAGTTTTGAGAAATAAATCAAAACTTTATGTTAGAGTAAAAGCTGTAGGCAGCAATAAATGGTCAAAACCAAAGAAAGTGAAGATTAAAAAATAATGGCGCATATATATTTTACAAGACATGGTCAGACAGTTTGGAATGTTGAAAACAAGATTTGTGGAGCAACAGACAGTCCACTAACAGAATTAGGACACAAACAGGCAATTGAACTTGGAGAAAAAATTAAATCAGAAAATTTACAGATAGATGAAATTCTATGTTCTCCTTTGTCAAGAGCGGCTGACACTGCAAAACACATAGCAGAAATCACAGGTGTGCCACTACGTGTAGAACAGCGTTTGAAAGAACAGAATTTTGGCAAGTATGAATCAACTCCAAGACATGGAGAAGAATTTGAAGAGGCAAAACAAAATTTTATTTACGATTTTGATGGTGGAGAGACAATGCTACAAATGGCAGCAAGAATATATAGTCTTTTGGATGAACTAAAGGAACAGACAGACAAAACATATTTGTTGGTTGCTCATAATGGAATTTCAAGAATTGTGCAGTCATATTTTTATAATATGAGCAATGAAGAATTCGCAGCTTTTGGAATTAAAAACTGCCAGATTGTAGAATATGAATGGTAGTGGACGTTATGGTAACAGAATACAGGAGCCACAATGCCAGCAGATGACATCCCAACAAAATGCAGTGACCATAATGCTAGCAGATGATATCCCGACAGAATAAAAGAGCCATAAAGGCATAAAAGATTTTAAAAATAAAAAAGAGGCCTTCTCATAGCGATTCTGAAAAATTACAGTAATGATTTTTCGGGAATATATGAGAAGGTTTCTTTTTATTATATATTTTGTAATTACCATGTAGTTTATAGCTACTGTATAGCTTGTTAATTACGCTACAGCTGATATGCCATGTAGCTTTGGAATTATTAGACTGTTTATATGCAATATAGTTTTGCAATTACAATGCTATCATCTACTACACAGCTTTATATCCACACTGGAATTTGGTTTTGGCTTCCTGAATTTTCTTTGACTCAGCAGCAGGTGTAGGATAAAAGCCCATTGTATGCATTTGGTTAAATACATCTGTCTGGATTTCATGTTCCTTCTGTAACAAATCCATCATTGTGGATCTTAAATTTTCGTGTACACATTCATTTGCACTAAGATTATATAATGCAGTTGCGTTCTTTTCAGTGTTAAGGGCATCCCCTAAAATTTCTTTTTCTGTATAAATTTCTTCCATAAAAACCTCCTGATTATTTAGCTAATGAAATAAGTTTTGATTAGCCATCAAAATAAATTCTGCTTGAGTATCAAACAAATTCTGATTAGTTATTCAAATAAGAATAAATTCCATTAAAATGTCCCTGATGCTTCTGGGCAATATCAAGCATTTGCTGTTTTACTGTTTCGTCCTGACTATGATTAGCAAGCATTGTAAACTTTTTCACTAATAGCTCTTCTTCATTTAATAAATCCTGAATTACTGATAATTCTTTTTCTGATAATTCCATAATGACCTCCTAAAAATAAATTTCTATATTAGTATTGCAAAAAAATAATTAATCATACAAAAAACTCAAAACAAAAATTTCGATAATGTGGTATGCTAATAAATGTAAAATCATATAAGTTTTATACAAAAGAATGAAATAAAATGCATATACTATAAAAACTTATATGATAAAAGGATTAAAAAATAAATTAATGTAATTTATGTAAGTAGAAATTAATACAGGTTAGTATAAGTGTATTTTAGTGTATGAAATCAATAACTTATATGAGGAGAAAAATATGGATTTAAAAATCATTCAGGGTATATTAATACCCTTTTTAGGAACGTCTTTAGGAGCAGCTTGTGTATTGTTTATGAAAAAAGATTTGAATATAAAAATTCAAAAAATATTAACAGGTTTTGCAGCTGGCGTAATGGTGGCAGCGTCAATATGGAGTCTTATTATTCCATCAATTGAACAGTCGGAAAATATGGGAAAATTTGCTTTTTTACCGGCTTTTATAGGCTTTTGGTTAGGAATCCTGTTTCTATTGTTATTAGATGAAACAATTCCCCATTTACACGTAAGCAGTAATGAAACAGAAGGCCCCAAAGTGAAGATTAAGCGAACAACCATGTTAGTGTTGGCGGTAACTCTTCACAACATACCTGAGGGAATGGCAGTCGGTGTTGTTTTTGCAGGTGTGCTTTCAGGGAAAAGTGGCATTACTGAAATGGGTGCTTTAGCACTTTCCATTGGGATTGCAATTCAAAACTTTCCGGAAGGTGCCATTGTGTCAATGCCCTTGAAAGCAGAAGGTAATGGAAAAGGAAAGGCTTTTCTGTATGGAGTTTTATCCGGGGCAGTGGAGCCAATAGCGGCAGTAATTACAATATTGGCGGCAAGCTTTATAATTCCGGCACTTCCTTATCTGTTAAGTTTTGCAGCAGGAGCAATGATGTATGTTGTTGTGGAAGAGCTTGTTCCGGAAATGGCGGAAGGAAAACATTCTAACTGGGGAACAATATTTTTCGCATTAGGATTTACGGTAATGATGACATTAGATGTAGCATTAGGTTAGCGTTTGTGTCGAAAATATGAAAAAAATGTAAAAAATGTTATTGCATTAATTCCTCTATAGTCTTACAATAGAAAGTGCGTTGTCAAAAAGGAGTATAGACAACAACTGGAGAGGTCTGATGACAGAGATTTTTGTTGACTCAGACGCCGAAGGTGTACGGCAGAATTTAAATCTTTTATGAATTCTGTTAATCTCTCAGGCAAAAGGACAGGAGGACGTTATGAACGCAATAGGAGACTTTTTAACTAAGGTAGATGATTTGGTTTGGGGAGTTCCACTTATAGTGTTAATTCTCGCAGCAGGCATCTACCTTACTTTTCGTTTAAGACTTTTACAGATAGTGCATTTGCCAAAGGCACTTAGGTTTATGTTTTTAAATGAAGAGGAAGGTGAAGGGGAAGTAAGTAGTTTTGGAGCACTTTGTACAGCTTTATCAGCGACTATAGGAACAGGTAACATTGTTGGTGTAGCTACAGCCATTGGTTGTACAGCACTTGGAACAGCAGTTGGTGGTCCCGGTGCATTATTCTGGATGTGGGTTGCGGCATTTTTTGGAATGGCAACAAAGTACGCAGAAGGATTTTTGGCAGTAAGATACAGAACAATTGATAAGGAAGGACATGTTCTTGGTGGACCTTTCTACTACATTGAAAGTGGTATGGGACACAAATGGAAATGGCTTGCAAAAATCTTTGCATTTTTTGGAGCTTGCGTAGGTTTATTTGGTATCGGAACATTTACACAGGTAAACGGAATTGCATCAGCAACATTATCATTCTTTGATCCAAACAAAGAACATGCAGTTAATATAATTGGAAATGATTATTCAATCGTAACAGTTATTACAGCTTTAGTTTTAGCTTTTGTAGTAGGTTTGGTAGTAATTGGTGGTATTCAGAGAATTTCTAAAGTATCACAGGTAGTAGTTCCATTTATGGCTGTTTTATATATTGTGACTGTACTTGTGTTAATTATTGCAAATATAGAAAAATTACCTGGTGCATTAGCAACAATCGTTGAATATGCATTTGGTGCAAAAGCAGCAGCAGGTGGTGTGCTTGCAGCAATTGGTATTGCAATGCAGAAAGGTATTGCAAGAGGTATTTTCTCAAATGAAGCAGGACTTGGTTCAGCACCAATCGCAGCAGCTGCAGCAAAAACAAACGAACCTGTACGTCAGGGATTAGTAACAATGACAGGTACATTCATTGATACAATTATTGTATGTACTTTAACAGGTTTATCAATTGTAATGATGGGCTCATATCAGGTAAAAGGAATCGAAGGTGTACAGGTTACAACTGATGCATTCCAGAAGGGCTTAAGCTTCTTACCTGCAGAAGTTTCAGCATTTATATTGATGGTATGTTTAGTATTCTTTGCTTTTACAACAATCCTTGGTTGGAATTACTATGGTGAAAGATGCTTAGAATATTTAACAAATAGAAATCAAAAAGCAGTAAAAGTATACAGATGGTTATACATACTTGCAGTATTCATTGGACCATACATGACTGTTGCAGCAGTTTGGACAATTGCCGATATCTTTAACGGTTTAATGGCAATTCCTAACATAATCGCATTGTTTGTATTAAGTGGTGTTGTGGCAAAAGAAACAAAAGAGTATTTCAAAAAGCATAAAGAATTATAATAATCATTTATAATTTATAAAAATATTAACGTGATCTGAGAGTTTTTTAAAAAAGAAAGACACTAAAAAGATACAAGAGAAAAATAATAAATACAAATAAACAAATAGAAAAAAAATAAGATAAATAGAAAATAAATTAAAATAAATAAATTAAAATAAATTGTTAAGTTGTTAAAAAAAAGAGCTAAAAATGTTTGATAATTTGATATTGCTCCTGCATAGATTTGCATAGGTTGCGTATCATATTCAAACAAATTTTAGCTCTTTGTTTATTGGTACTCATAAACTGAAATATATAAGCTGTTCAACTTTTTACTTTATCAATATTCATAAATTAAATTATGTATAAGCTGTTCAACTTTTTACTTTATCAATATCCATAAATTAAATTATGTATAAGCTGTTCAACTTTTTACTTTAGCAATATCCATAAATTAAATTATGTATAAGCTGTTCAACTTTTTACTTATTAATATCCATAAATTAAATTATGTATTAGCTGTTTAGCTATTATCATATTGAAGCATCAGGTTAAATCAGCATTTTCAAATTATTATCTTTTCGAATTATTATCTTTTCGAATTATTAGCTGACGATTTTGTTTTCAATCATTTCCTTGTTGGCAAGGTAAAGAATAACGTCTTTACGGGTAATAATGCCTATAAATACATTGTGGTCATCTACTACCGGTACAAAGTTCTGGTTAGTAATCTTGTTTACAAGCTCATCCATGGAAACTGAAATATTAACAGCTTCATTATCTCTTTTACGTTCCACATCCAAAATCGAAATATCTTCCATATCTTTTAAACTTGGAAAATCATTATCTTTAATATACCAAAGCATATCACCTTCTGTGATAGTACCAACATATTTACCATCTAAATCTAAAAGTGGAATGGCTGAGTAGCCATGATGTTCCATTTTTTCTAAAGCCTGACGTAATGTATCATCAGTATCTGTATGTGCAACTTTTTCTTTTGGTGTTAAAAAAAATAAAATATTCATATAAAATCCCTCCGTAGTTCTTTTTCATACCGAACAACATCATACCAAAAAAACAATGGTAAATCCATACAATACACAAAAAATTAACAAAGAATTAAGAAATAAATGGAAAATATTAACGAATTTAGACAAAAGAAAAGTTTGAAAAATAAGGAAGCAAAAATTTCCACCCGTTGAGCATGATAAAATTAAAAAGGGGTGGAAAAATTCAAACAAAGTAAAAACAGAAAAACGCAAAAACAAAATTTTCCACCCCTTGAGCATAATAAAATTTAAAAGGGGTGGAAAAATTCAAACTAAGTAAAGACAGAAAAACGCAAAAACAAAATTTTCCACCCCTTGAGGCTGATAAAAACTAAAAAGGGTGGAAAAATTCAAACAAAGTAAAAACAGAAAAACGTAAAAACAAAATTTTCCACCCCTTGAGGCTGATAAAAACTAAAAAGGGTGGAAAAATTCAAACAAAGTAAAAACAGAAAAACGCAAAAACAAAATTTTCCACCCCTTGAGTATGATAAAATCAAAAAGGGGTGGAAAAATTCAAACAAAGTAAAAACAGAAAAACGCAAAAACAAAATTTTTCACCCCTTGAGGCTGATAAAAACTAAAAGGGGTGGAAAAATTCAGACCAAATAAAAACAGAAAATGGCAAAAAGAAAAATTTCCACCCCTTGAGCATGATAAAATTTAAAAGGGGTGGAAAAATTCAAACAAAGTAAAAATAGAAAAACGCAAAAACAAAAAATTCCACCCCTTGAGGCTGATAAAATTTAAAAGGGGTGGAAAAATTCAAATCAAATAAAAACAGAAAAACGAAAAAACAAAAAATTCCACCCCTTGCAACTAATAAAATCATAAAGGGGTGGAATTTTATAAATAGCTATAAATTAATCAAATCTTAGTGATTTAGTGGTGGAATAATCTAAGTCCTGTGAAGCTCATTACCATATCATGTTTGTTACATGCATCAATAACATCCTGGTCTCTAATAGAACCGCCTGGCTGAGCAACATATTTAACACCGCTCTTTGCAGCTCTTTCAATGTTATCGCTAAATGGGAAGAATGCATCAGAACCTAATGTGATTCCTTCAGCCTGTGCAAGCCAAGCCTGCTTTTCTTCCTTAGTAAATACTTCAGGCTTTTCTGTAAATACTCTTTCCCATTCGCCATCAGCTAAAATATCCATATATTCATCACCAATGTAAAGGTCAATAGCATTGTCTCTATCAGCTCTCTTCATATCTTCTTTAAATGGAAGATTAAGAACCTTTGGACACTGACGAAGTAACCAGTTGTCAGCCTTCTGTCCAGCAAGTCTTACACAATGGATACGTGACTGCTGTCCGGCACCAACACCGATAGCCTGTCCGTTTTTAACAAAACATACTGAGTTTGACTGAGTATATTTTAATGTAATCATTGAAATAGCCATGTCAATCTTTGCCTGTTCTGTAAGTTCTTTATTTTCTGTAACAACATTGCTAAAGAAATCATCATCAATGTTTAATTCGTTACGTCCCTGTTCAAAAGTAATACCGAAAACTTCTTTTCTTTCAAGCTTCTTAGGTACATAGTCAGGATCAATTTCGATAATAGCATAAGCACCACGTTTTTTACCCTTTAATAATTCAAGAGCTTCAGGTTCATAGCCTGGTGCAATAATTCCGTCTGAGAATTCTCTCTTAATAACCTGTGCTGTAGAAACATCGCAAACATCTGATAAAGCAATGAAATCACCATAAGATGACATTCTGTCAGCACCTCTGGCTCTTGCATAAGCTGATGCAAGTGGTGATAATTCTCCAAGGTCATCAACCCAGTAAATTTTAGCTTCAACTTCGCTTAAAGGAAGTCCAACAGCAGCACCGGCTGGTGAAACATGTTTAAAAGAAGTAGCAGCAGGAAGACCTGTAGCTTTCTTTAATTCCTTAACTAACTGCCAGCCGTTAAAAGCATCAAGGAAGTTAATGTATCCAGGTTTTCCATTTAAAACCTTGATTGGTAATTCACCTTCTTCCATATAAATACGTGAAGGTTTCTGGTTTGGGTTACATCCATATTTTAATTCTAATTCTTTCATAAGCACTCCTAATTAAATTCTTTAGTTATAATTATTAAATTCTTTAGTTACAATTTTAATGGCTACTAATAATTATAATCATTAACAGCATTTGTTCAGAAAGAGCCTGAACAAAATATTAATAAATTATAATTTTATGATAATAAGCATAATTGATTATTTATTTTTGTTAATAATTTTTGTTTCATAAGTTCCGTCTTCTATGTTAATGTATCTTACAAAAAGAGAAACTTTGTTGTCTTCATTTAAGCTGTTCCAAAGCATGTTAGTGAATTCGTCCATATCGTCCATCATAGGAACTAACTTTGGTTCACCTTCAAATGAAGGAAGAGGATTACCATCACATTTGTAAGTGTGAATGAAATGTCCTTCTCCATTAACAGGATTTTCATAAGCAAAAGTGTATCTGTTGCAAGCATCAGGATTACCGTTGTTGCTCTTTAAAATAGACATTGCATAGTTATACTTTCCGTCTTCAACATGCATAATTCCTGAAATACGAGGTGTGTAGTTAGGACCATCAGGCTCAAATTCACGAGTTCTAAGTGACTGCTCAAAAGTCTGCTGCTTGTCCATTAATTCATAAATAGTATCTGTCTGATCTCCATTTGTTACAATTGTCTTATTTCCAAGAACACGAACAGGTGCGTAAATAATAAGACTTGGATCAACTAACTTTGAAGGATCAAAAGCCTGTGTTCTAATTCCTTCACCGTCAGTTACGAAAACACGATTACGGCTGTTTTCGCTACGACCCATAATAAAATAAGCTGTTACTGCAAACTTTCCGTTTGGAGACTTTCCAATAACAATTCCACGTCCCGGATATGAATTTTCTTTTAATTCATTTTCAAGAGATAACATTTCCATTTAATAAATCCTCCTTAAAATAACAAAACCACCTGGGTAACCAGAGAGGTTGCCCAGGCGGTCGACTTACATTCTTAAAACCATGCTCCCTGTGGTGAACTCCACTTATCCGCCAGTCGCATGGACGATTTTCAATTTACAAGTAAAGAATACAATATTTTTAGGGGAATTTCAACTAGAAATTTGCCACTTTGAAAAGTTAATAAATTGTAAACAAATTCTTAAGTTTCTTGCGGTTATAGATAAAGTGTGTTACTTTACCATAAGGGCAAAAACTTAGAAGTATAAACTAAAAGGAAAGAGGTTTGGATTTTGCAAAGAATATATAAGATTTTGCCAAAATATGCGTTTTTACCTTTAATAATATGTTTAGGATTAAATGCGTTTACATATTTTGGTACCAGATTGTTTACAACGGGCTTGTATCATTATGATTTAAGTTTACCAATAGATCACATGATTCCGTTTACACCGTTTATGATGTCAGTTTATGTGTTGGCATACGTGGTTTGGATTGTGGGATTTATTGTAATAGGAAGAGAGAGCAGAGAGGTCTGTTATGAAGTTTTGACGGCAGAGCAGATTGCAAAGTTATGTTGTTTAGTTGCTTTCATTGCAATACCTACAACAATTATAAGACCGGAGGTAACAGGAACAGGATTTTTTCAGTGGTTATCACGATTAATATATAGTATGGACAGTCCTGATAATTTATTGCCATCAGTACATTGTCTTGAAAACTGGATTTGTTTTCGAGGAGCAATGAAGTGCAAAAAGGTTGGAAAAGGCTACAAAATATTTACGTTTGTAGCAGCAATTCTTGTGTTTGCTTCAACACTTATGGTTAAACAGCATGTAGTTTTAGATGTTGTGGCAGCCATTGTGGTAGTGGAACTTGGATTGTTTTTATCAAGAAGGTTTAATTTATCAAAGATTTATTTTATAATAGAAGATAGGCTTTTCAAAAAAACTAATTAGGTAACTGTAAACAAGCCTTTGCAGGCTTACTATTAATAGAAAAGGTGTTTATGAAAGATATGAAAAGTAAAGTGCTATGGTCATTAGTATTGTTAGCACTGATTGGATTAACAATATACGCAATTGTTGGAACAAATGAATCTTTTACAATAGATGGATTTATTTCCTATATCAAATCAGCTTCCCCAGGCTGGATTTTTGGGGCTTTTGTGTGTATGTGCGGATTTTTTGTATTCGAAGGTATGGCACTTAAGGTTTTGTGTGGAACATTTGGTTACAAAAGACCTTTTAGAAAATGTTTGGTATATTCATCATCAGACATTTATTTCTCAGCAATTACTCCATCAGCAACAGGTGGACAGCCGGCATCAGCATATTTTATGATGAAGGACAAGGTTCCTGGGGCTGTAACCACTATCA
Source organism: Eubacterium sp. (assembly GCF_057858645.1). Lineage (NCBI taxonomy): Bacteria > Bacillati > Bacillota > Clostridia > Eubacteriales > Eubacteriaceae > Eubacterium > Eubacterium sp. The sequence goes on along the minus strand of NZ_DBLZZO010000005.1, from coordinate 42,538 downwards.
TATTGCTGGTAAACTTGACATTATATACAGTTTCAATTATTGTTATAGGAGTGCTTTGCTTCATTTTAAGACCAACTATGGTTATGCATTTTAGTATCGTTTCAAAAATAATGATATTTATTGGAGCGTTAGTACAATTTGTTTTATTAACAACTTTTTTGTTGTTAGTTTATAAGGAAAAAATCATTACAAAGTGCGCTGACTTTTTCTTAAGATTGTTTAAGAAACTACATTTAGTTAAGAACATTAAGGAAAGACAGGAAAAATTAAAGCATGTTGAAAAGCAATATAAAGAGTGTGCTCAGGCAATAAGCAGTCATAAGAAACACATTTTCGTGGCATTTGTTTACAACTTATTACAAAGGTTGTCACTGATTGGTGTTTCTATTTGTGTGTTTATTGGAATTGGTGGAACAAAGGTGGTAGATGCTTTTGCAGCTCAGGGATTTGTTGTAATTGGTTCTAACAGCGTGCCAATACCGGGAGCAGTTGGAGCAGCAGATTATTTGTTCATTGACGGATTTGGACATTTGGTTAAAGACAGTATTAGCATTGAACTTTTAAGTAGAGGAATTTCTTTCTACTGTTGTATATTAATTTGTGGATTGATTACTTTAGTTGCATATTTGTTAAGAGGAATGAAAGGAATGAAACACAAGATAAAATGATAGGAATTTGGGATTATACTGTGATACTTACATACGGTTCACTACTTTCTGCAGTAATGGGAATCTTGGTATCACTTTCAGGACATGGTCACCCTTATTTTGGAGTATTGTTTCTACTTTTATGTGGATTGTTTGATACTTTTGATGGTAGAGTGGCAAGATCAAAGAAAAATAGAACAAAAAAAGAAAAAGATTTTGGTGTTCAGATTGACTCATTGTCAGATTTGGTAGCATTTGGTGTTTTACCGGTTTGTATAGGTATGGGACTTTGGAAAAGAGATATGTTTGACGCAGGCAGAGTGGCTGGTGCAACAATGGTTAAGCAACCTAGTGTTTTATGCACAATACCTGAAGCAGTTATCGTTATTGTAAGTGCATTTTTTGTATTAGCAGCGTTAATCAGACTTGCATATTTTAACATTACTGTTGAAGAAACACAGGGAGATTGCGTAGGAGATAACAAGTATTATTATGGTTTACCTGTTACATCTACAGCACTTATTTTCCCGGCATTTCTTTTACTAAGACATATTTTATATATTAACAGTGTTAATATTTCTTTTGCATACTACATAGTTCTTATAATTGTAGCGGTTTTATTTGTTTTGAAATTCAAGCTTAAGAAACCGGGTACTGCAATGTTGTATTTTATGGTATTTTTAGGTGCATTAGAATTTATAGCTATGATAGTTGTAAAACATTTTGCAAGATAATTCATAAATGAGTTAATGCGGTAAGCATAGAACAAATAGATTAGTTTATTAATAATAGAGAGTAACATGGAAAATAATAACGAATCAGGAATTTTAAAATTTTTATATAATACAGTGCCAGGTCGTGTGGTGCTGAAAATACTTACAAGCCCCATCATTTCAAAAATTGGTGGGGCTTATATGGATTCTCCAATATCTAAAATTCATATTAAAAATTTCATCAAAAACAACGGTATAAACATGGGGGATTATGAAAAGGTAAAATACCATTCTTTTAATGAATGTTTTACAAGAAAGATTTTGCCGGAGAAGCGACCGGTGGAATACAGTAGCGATGCTTTTATTTCGCCTTGCGACAGCAGATTGTCAGTTTATAGAATTGATGAAAAGTCAACTTTTAATATTAAGAGAAGTCATTACAAAGTGGCAGATTTAATACCGGACAGTAAGAAGGCACCTGACTATAATGGTGGAATTTGTATGGTGTTCAGACTTTGTGTGGATGACTATCACAGATACGGCTATGTTGACAATGGCGAGATTGTGGAAAATAAGCCGGTTAAGGGAATACTTCATACAGTGCGACCTATTGCCGTAAATAAATATCCGGTGTTTGCACAAAATAGTAGAGAATATTCAATTATTGAAACTGAGAATTTTGGAACAGTTGCTCAAATAGAAGTGGGTGCAATGATGATTGGAAAAATCAAAAACCACCAAAAATCAGGTTTGATAAAACGTGGGGAAGAAAAGGGGATGTTTTTATATGGCGGTTCAACTATTGTTGTTTTAGTTGAAAAGGACAAAGTAAAACTTCCTGAAACATATTTCTATAACACTTCAAAAGATATTGAGACAAGAGTTCTATATGGCAGAAAAATAGGCACAAAATATAAAGAGTAATTTAGAAAATGGTGGCATATTACCACCATTTTTTCTTTTTGAAAATTACACACATAATAATAACAAGAAGAAGACTAAAACCAAAAACTATAGGATAGCTGTATTTGAATTCAAGCTCAGGCATATGTTCAAAGTTCATACCATACCAGCCAACAATTAAAGTTAAAGGCATAAATAGCGTGGTTACAACAGTGAGAAATTTCATAACCGCATTTTGATGCACGTCCAACTGTTGCTGATAAATATCTCTTATTTGTGACGTGTATTCCCATATCTGTTCCGATTCGTGACCAAACATTGTAATTTTTCTTATAAGAATATTGAAATATTCTTTTGCTTCATTACTAATTAAATCAGAAATATCATCTTCCAAATCCTGAAGAATTCCCTCAAGTTGTACATAGTAATGGTGAAGCTTCATGGTGCGGCTCCGATAATTTGTAATTTCTTTTATAATATCTAAATTTTTTTCATTTAAAACTTCCAACTCCAACTGTACAAGATTTTGTTGAAGGCTGTTAATCTTCTCTAAATCCTTAGCCATAATATAATCAAGAAGAAAATACAAAACACACCCGCTATCCCGAAAAGCATCTTGGTTCTTGCTGGATTCAGACATTTTTTGAAAAGCCTGGGCAACATACTCGTCCCTGTCAATAAACACAACATAGTCCCTAGTCAAAATAAAAGAAATAATAGAACGGGTCGTAACAAGAATATCCGGTATATTAATGTACCCATAGATAAAATCTTTAGAGTTCTCTAATTTAGAAAAATGGAAATCCATAAATAAATTAGGTATTTTTGGTACATACTTATTAATAATGTGGTAATTATTAGCAGAAGATAGTGGTATAATCCCTACGAAGTCATGTTCAGGCTGTATATCTAACTTATTTTTAAAATTATTAAATTTATAAAACATAGTATTAGTATATTGTCCGAAAAATAATGTTTTAAACATAGAAAAATAAGGTATAATCATTGTGGGAGTGCGAATTGCGAAACAATTCCCAGAATCAAAACTCAAAATTAAAAAAGTTCGCAATCACTTGTGTTTGAACAAAAGTGGATTAAAGACTTTGGGAGAAAGGAAGTTTTTATAATGAACAAACAGGAAATACTTGTAAAAAAATTAATTGAGAAGAAATATACAATATCTTTTGCAGAAAGCTGCACTGGTGGAAAGATGGCAGCGACTATCGTTGATGTGGCAGATGCGTCAAAGGTTTTAAACGCAAGTTTTGTCACTTATGCAAATGCGGCAAAAATGAAATATGTAAATGTTTCAAAGGAGACACTTGATACATTAGGTGCAGTAAGTGAACAGACAGCAAAGGAAATGGCTGAGGGCGTAGCAAAAGCTAATCAGGCAAATGTAGGAGTGGGTATTACAGGAATTGCCGGTCCTACAGGTGGCACTGTGGAAAAGCCTGTTGGTACTGTATGTTTTGGCTATACAATTAATGGTGAAACAAAAACGGAGACAGTACACTTTGGCAATCTCGGAAGAAACGTGGTCAGGGAGAAAAGCGTGGAGCATGTTTTAGATATGTTAATAAGCATGTTGTAAAAATATGTATAAATATGTATAATACAAAAATTTGAACAAATCTCACTATTATGTTAGAATGAAATTTACGATTGATTAAGAGAAAATTATGAAATATAATTGCACAATACATAATGTAGAATTACGAAATTTGCACGTATTATTTCATATTATTAAACTAAATGTAGGAAAGAGGATATAAACATGCCAATAAAAGTAAAATCAAATTTACCTGCTAGGGATATTTTAGAAAATGAAAATATATTTGTTATGACGGAGAACAGAGCAATGACTCAGAACATTCGTCCGCTAAAGGTGTTGGTATTGAATTTAATGCCTACAAAGATAGTAACAGAAACACAGATTTTAAGAAAATTATCAAATACACCACTCCAAATAGAAGTGGAATTTTTGCAGACAGCAACATACCGTTCAACTCATACTGATCCAAGTCATATGGATGAATTTTACAAAACATTTGATGAAGTAAAAGACCATCATTTTGACGGCTTAATTATTACAGGCGCCCCACTTGACTTTGTAGCTTACGAAGATGTGGAGTATTGGGATGAACTTTGTACAATAATGGAGTGGTCAAAGAAACACGTTCACTGTACGTTCCATTTGTGCTGGGGAGCTTTTGCAGGCTTATATTATCATTATGGAATACAGAAAAGAGACAGAGTGCCTAAATTATCAGGTATTTACAAACATCATATTTTAAATAAAAAGTCACCATTGTTTAGAGGTTTTGATGATGTGTATTATGCACCACACTCAAGAGCAACAGAAATTACAAGAGAACAGATTCTTGAATGCCCGGACCTTGAATTAATGGCAGAGTCAGATGAAGCAGGAGTTGGTGTTGTAAAATCAGTAGACAGCAGACAGTTCTTTGTTTTATATCATTCAGAATATGATGCAGATACATTGAAGTTGGAATATGAAAGAGATTTAGCAAAAGGTATGGACCCGATTATTCCGGTAAATTATTTCCCAGACGATGATCCAACAAAAGAGCCAATTGTTAACTGGCGTGCAGCAGGTCAGCTTTTGTGGACAAACTGGATTAACTATTATGTATACCAGACAACACCTTACAATATTAATGAGGTAGAGAACGAATAACAATGGAGGAACTATGGTAAAAATTATTACAGACAGTACAAGTGATTTAACAAAGGAAATATTAGAAAGATACAATATTGATGTTTTACCGCTGTATGTTCACATGGGTGACAATGAATATAAGGATGGTGTGGATATTACACCGGATGATATTTATAAATGGAGCGATGAAAATAAAACAACACCAAAAACAGCGGCACCATCAATTGAAGATGCAATTAATGCGATAAAACCATACAAAGAAGCAGGCGACGATGTAATTATGTTTGCTATTTCAGAAGACATGTCAACAACAGCAAATGTAATGCGACTTGCAGCAAAAGAGCTTTATTACGAAGAACACATTTTTGTTATTAACTCAGAAAGCCTTTCAACAGGTATTGGACATTTAGTAGTTGAGGCAGCTATTTTGGCAAGAAAGAAATTTCAGCCGGAAGAGATAGTTGAAACAATTGAAACTCTTAAGCCTTACGTAAGAGCAAGTTTTGTTGTGGACACATTAACTTATCTTCATAGAGGTGGAAGATGTTCAGCAACATCAAAATTATTCGGCAGTATTCTTAAGGTAAAACCTTGTATTGTTGTTAAAAATGGTAAGATGGATGCTGATAAGAAATATCGTGGTTCAATAAAGAAGGTAATTCTCGAGTATGTAAAAGACCAGGAGCAGGAACTAAGACATGCTAAAAAAGACAGGGTTTTTATTACGCATTCAGGTTGTGACGCAGAAATCGTGGAGGCTGTAAGAGAATATCTTCAAAGTCTTAACAGATTTAAGAAGATTGTTGAAACAAGAGCGGGAAGCGTAATATCAAGTCATTGTGGACCGGGAACACTTGGAGTGTTGTACATTGCAGGTGGGGATTCTTACGGACCATACGATAAAGACTTTGACTACAACCATAATGGAATTATAGATGAGGACGAAAAGGCTGCTGAATCAGCGTATATAAGACATGTGGTTGAAGCAGAAAAGTTGGATAGCAATGAGTCAGAAGAAGAAGATGATGACCAGGAAATGTTCTCTGGAGAATAAAATATGTCAATAAAAGTTGACTGATTTAGACAATTACACACCTAAAAATCTTGTTTATTCTGCCTATAACAATTTATTTTTAAAAGTAGTAGAATTATATTGTGGGAAAATCGGTTTAGGTACAGCTTAAATTTGTACCTATATGTTTATACATAATTAGTATTACAAAACAACATATATTGAGATAATATCTTAGTATAGTAGGAAATTATTTTATGCATTGTTGTAGAATTTCGAGTCACTTAAAACGATGTTAAATTCAATGACTGAATATTTTCGTAAAAACGTGAAGTTTTGTATTGCACTAATAGTAAAAAAAAGAATAGAGGTGTTGGAATTGTTTAAAGTTGGAGACTATATTGTGCATGGAAGAAATGGTGTATGTAAAGTGGTTGACATAACACACCTGGATATGTCAGGAGTTGATAAAGACCAGTTATATTATGCTTTAGTTCCAATGAAATCCGAGGATAGCAAAATTTTCTATCCTGTGGACAGTGACAAAGTAGTTATGCGTTCAGTTGTAACAAAAGACCAGGCTAAAGACTTAGTTTCAGAAATAAAAGATATTGAGCCAATGAGGATTGAAAACGACAGACAGCGTGAGGCAAAGTATAAAGAAGCGTTAGTTTCATGTGACTGCAAACAACTTATTTGCATTATCAAAACTATGTATGCAAGAAACAAAGAGCGTATTGGCAAAGGAAAAAGAATCACATACGTGGATGACAGATATTTAAAAGAGGCAAAGCAGAATTTAAATGACGAATTTTCAATTGCCCTTGGTATTGAACCAAGAGAAGTTGAAAAATACATTAAAGCTCAGATTGTAGAACAGGAAGCTTAAATAAAATATTAGATTTTTGGAAAAAACCTTACTGATTTTTTGAAGTCGGCAAGGCTTTTTCATATTTATGTGCAAAGAAAAAATAATTATTTATGCTGTATAAAAAATGAATATTAGAATGAAGGAATAGAAAAATATGAAGTTTTCGCTTAAATCATATAATTCGTATCAGGACGAATTTGTGTGTATATACGACATGGACGAATTGAGTTTATACACATCAGATTGTAGCACTGATGGTAGTCTAGTTGTTAATGGAACATATATTTGTTTAGATTTCGATATTAAGACACAAGAAGTCAAGGGAATATTTTCGTGGCACTAGATGATGGCGTGATAGAAGGAATTTTGATAAAACTATAATGTGTATAAAAGTTTAAAACACCAATAGAATTACATTTTACTTGCATTGATTATAAAAATTGAATTATAATGTGAAATAAATGATAAAAAATATACGTTATATATTAAACAGGGAAAATAAGACCTGTGAATTTATATAACACATAAAACAAAAAGAAAAAACAAGGAGGACATTAATATGTTTTGCAAAAAGTGTGGTAAATATGTACAGCCAACTGAAAAACAATGCCCATATTGTGGAGAAATAATGGAAGATACTGTGAATAATCAGACTGACAATGGTACAGGAAATGCGTCAGAAGATTTTGGAGAAACTAAGATTTTTGATGCCCCAAAAGAAGATTTCGGTGAAACTAAAATCTTTGGAAATCTGGATATTGATGATGACAATGTTGAAGAAATACCAACAGTATCAGATGACTTCGACGGAATAGATACAGTGGATGATGAGTTTGAAGACTTGCCTGACGAAATCCAATATGAAGAAGAGGATTCTTTTGACTTTCCAGAAGAAATGGAAGATGAAAATTTTGTTTTTGAAGATGAGAATCAAATTGACGAAGATGAAGAATTTTATGATGATGATTCGGATGAATATGATACGGAAATACCGGACAGTCAGATAATTAATCAAAATAAAAAAATGAACATTATTGCAATAGCGGTTTCAGCAGGAATTATTATTGTGGTTGTAGTGGCAGCAATATTTTTATCAAGTACATTTGGTAAAACAAAGACGGAAGAAACAACAGCAGAGGAAACAACAACTGTTGAGAAAATTACAAAAGAAAAAGTAAATAATGACGACGATAATAATCGCACAGAAGAATACACAAGAGCATCTGAAACTTATGCACCACAGACAGCAGCACCTGAAACAGATGCACCTGAAACAGACGCACCTGAAACTAATCCACCAAAAACAAAGCCACCAAAGACACAGGCTCCAACAACAAAGAAAGTAGTGGAAACAAAAGCACCGGAACCTGAGACAGCAGCACCTGAAACAGATGCACCACAGGACAACAATGAAGATGGTGGAGAAACAGCAGGAGAATAAAAGTTTATAAAAGAAACATAAACATCCCTTTTGAGATTAAATAATAATCTTGAAAGGGATGCAAACTCGTGGGAAAAGAAAGTAGTTGCATACGGGCTCGCATTGGGTGCGTAGAATGTCGCAGGCGACATTCTTATTTCCATAAATTGTAAAAAAAATTAATTTATTACTTTAATTTATTAAATTGCCATTTATTTTTTTTAAGTTTTTAGGTATACTAATCAAGTTAAGTAAAATAGTATGAAATCCATTACGGGAAAAATACGCGCCATCTGTATTTTTTCGGTAACAAAGTATGCTAACACAAAATAAAAAAGAACAGGAGAGAAAAAATGGATAACAAGAAAGAGTTTAAGCCATTTATTCCTGCTGATAAGGTTATGCCTGAATTTACAGTTGCATCTGTAATTATCGGTCTTATTTTAGCAGTTATATTTGGTGCAGCCAATGCTTACCTTGGTGTAAGAGTTGGTATGACAGTTTCTGCTTCTATACCGGCAGCTGTTATTTCAATGGGTGTTATTCGTGTTATTATGAAGAAGGATTCTATTCTTGAAAATAACATGGTACAGACTATTGGTTCAGCTGGTGAGTCATTAGCAGCAGGAGCAGTATTTACATTACCTGCAATTTTTATGTGGGCAAAAGAAGGAAAGGCAACATCACCATCGTTTATTACAATTGCATTAATCGCATTATGTGGTGGTATACTTGGTGTACTTTTCATGGTACCACTTCGTACAGCATTAATTGTTGAAGAACATGGTACATTACCATATCCTGAAGGAACAGCTTGTGCTGAGGTACTTCTTGCAGGAGAAGAAGGAGGAAGTAAGTCAAAACTTGTTTTCTCAGGATTAGGAATTTCAGCTGTATATAAATTTATCGCAGACGGTCTTTGTTTATTCCCAAGTGAAGTTGACTTCTCATTTAAGGGAAGCTACACATGTGCTGTTGGTATGGATGTGCTACCGGCATTATCAGGTGTAGGTTATATTTGCGGACCTAAGGTTTCAAGTTACCTTTTTGCAGGTGGTATTTTATCTTACTTAGTGCTTATGCCTGCAATTGCGTTCTTTGGAGGAGACAGCTTATCATCTGTTGCAGATGATGCAGGAAATTTACTCCCATTTAACCAGTTAGATCCGGGAACAATTTGGAGCAAATATATTAGATATATTGGTGCCGGTGCAGTAGCAGCAGGTGGTATCATTAGTTTAATTAAAACTTTACCAACTATGTTTAGAACATTTAAGTCAGCTATTAAAGGTTTTGGAAAAAATGTATCAGGTGGAGATAGAACACAGCAGGATTTACCAATGTCTGTAGTTTTAATTGGTTCATTAGTAATCGCTGTTGGAATTTGGTTAATCCCTGAAATCCCTGTTAGCTTACTTGGCGCATTATTAATAGTTGTATTTGGTTTCTTCTTTGCTACAGTTTCATCAAGAATGGTTGGTATTGTAGGAAGTAGTAACAACCCTGTATCAGGTATGGCAATTGCAACTTTAATACTTACATCTTTCGTATTAAAGGCTACAGGTTCAACTGGTTCAGCAGGAATGCTAGCAGCTATTTCAATTGGTACAGTTATTTGTATTATCGCAGCTATGGCTGGTGATACATCACAGGATTTAAAAACAGGCTACATTGTTGGTGCAACACCTGTAAAACAGCAGATTGGTGAATTACTTGGTGCAGTTGTTGCAGCTTTAACAATCGGTGGCGTATTATACATTTTAAGCAAGGCATGGGGTGGATTCGGTTCAGCACAACTTCCAGCTCCTCAGGCATCTTTGATGAAAATGGTAGTAGAAGGTGTTATGGGTGGAACTCTTCCTTGGGTTCTTATTATTGTTGGTGCATTTATTGCAATCGTCGTGGAAATCCTTGGAATCCCTGTATTAGCATTTGCAATTGGTTTATATTTACCAATTCACTTAAGCACACCAATTATGCTTGGTGGTGCCGTAAGATGGATTATTGAAAAGAGAAAATATTCATCAGAAAAAGAACAGAAAGAATCTGTTGACAAGGGTGTACTTTACTCTGCAGGTATGATCGCAGGTGAAGGAATCGTAGGAATTTTACTTGCAATATTTGCAGTAGCAAAATTAGATGGCAAAATTAATTTATCAGGAATTTACGGAGACAACTTCAACACAGTTGGTAATTGGGTTGGTCTTGTAGTATTCGCCTTATTAGTAGGTTCAATTTTCTTATTCTGCAGAAGAAAGAAAACATCAGACAAATAAATTTTTGATATGAATAATAATTTAAACATTTTATAATTTTAGAATGTTTTTTAGAGGGGTGGAAGTGCTGATTTTTGGTGCTTCCACTTTCTTCTATAGAAAGATTTATACTGTGCTTGTATAAACAGATGTGGTATACTAATGGTTAGATTTAAAGAAGGCGGTATTAAATGAAAAAAGAAAATAAAAAATCACAGGAAAATTATTTGGATAAAGTGCCGGTGATACAGAAAAAATGGGAAGTAAATGAAAAAGGTTTAGTTGAAGTTACAGTTGAAAATACTGGGTTCTTCAATGTAATTGCACAGAAAGTATTTAAGAAACCAAGATATAGTTTTATTGAATTAGATGAGTATGGCAGTTGTGTGTGGCAGCAGATAGACGGCAGGAAAACATTGTATGAAATTGGAGCCGTTTTAAAGAAACAACACAAAAAAGCTTCAACGCAATTATATGAAAGATTGGCAAAATTTTTCGGCATATTAGAACATAATAAATATATAAGATTTATAGATGAGGAAAAATAATGGAAATTAGTACAGTCGTTATTGGGATAATTTTATTTGCCATAGCTACAATGATTATTTATGGCTGGGGACTGGTTAAACAGAAGAACCAGTCATCTGATTTGATGAACATGCTTTTTAGTAAGGGCAATAGTAAAGTAAAAAAATATTTAAAGAAAAATGAGTATATTACATTGCCACAGGTTGCAGAGCTTTGTGATGGCATAGAGGCGAAGCTTCCTTTTTCAAAAAACAAGGCAATTGTAAAAGACAAAAATGATTTTGCAAAACAGCTTATTCAGTATATGGTTAAAACCGGTCAGGTGGAAGAAGAAAACGGAAGCTATAAAAAATCAAAGTAATTGAATTAAGTATTGAGCAAACTAAAAGTATAAGAATAACAGAGTTTTAAATATCATTATTATAAATTAATGATTGAAAATAAATAATAATTAAAATATATAATGCGAGGTGTAAGGATATGTCAGTTTTAGAAGGAAAGAAACCTGAAAATGTATTAAAATTTTTTGAAGAGATAGCATCTATTCCTCATGGTTCAGGAAATGTGGAACAGATAAGTGATTATTTAGTAAAGTTTGCAAATGATAGAGGATTAAAGTGCCGTCAGGATGAAAAGAAAAACGTAATCATTTGGAAAGGTGGCACAAAGGGCTACGAGAATTCAAAGCCTGTTATTTTACAGGGACACATGGATATGGTTGCTGTAAAAACAAATGACTGTGACAAGGACATGACAAAAGATGGACTTGACTTGGAAGTTAATGGGGACTATTTAAGTGCAAAAGGTACATCACTTGGTGGTGATGACGGTATTGCTGTAGCCTATGCTTTGGCAGTTTTAGATAGCAACGACATTGCACATCCACCAATTGAAGCTGTATTTACAGTTGATGAAGAAATTGGTCTTTTAGGTGCAGACTTCATTGATACATCAGATTTAAAAGGCAAAGAGTTAATCAATCTTGATTCTGAGGACGAAGGAATTTTTACAATTAGTTGTGCAGGTGGTGCTACAGTAGAATGTTTACTACCTTATAACACAGAACCTATTAATGCAAAAATTATTGAACTTAGATTATCAGATTTTGCCGGTGGTCATTCCGGTATGGAAATTATTAAATGGGGAGCTAATGCAAACTGTATTTTAGGTCGTATTTTATTAAATGTATTTCAAAATGTTGGTATGCGTATAATGGCAGTTAACGGTGGTGAAAAAGATAACATTATTGCAAAGGAAAGCGAAGCTGCAATTGCAGTATTACCTGAAGTTGTAGATAAAACAAAAGAAATTATCGAAAAAACTTTTGAAGATGTTAAGGAAGAATACAAGTTTACAGATCCTGACATGAAGCTTCAAATCAATGTTATGGATGAAGGAATTTCAGAAGCATTATCAGGTGCAGCCACATTGGCAACAATTATTTCTTTAGTTAATATGCCAAATGGAATTCAGAGAATGAATCCTGAAATGCCAAACATGGTACAGACTTCTCTTAACTTGGGAATTTTAAGAACCAAAAAAGACAACGTTTCATTATCATATTCAGTAAGAAGTTCAATTGAAAGTGAGAAGAATTTCCTAATTGAAAAGATGCGTTCACTTACAGAAATATTTGGTGGTCAGATTGTTGTTTCAGGAGAATATCCTGGTTGGGCATACAGAGAAGACTCAAAATTAAGAGATACTGCAGTGGAAGCCTACAGGGAATTATACAATGAAGAACCTGTTATCGAAGCTATTCACGCAGGTCTTGAATGTGGTATGTTTGCAGACAAGATTGAAGATCTAGATGCAATCTCATTTGGCCCAACAATGAAAAATGTTCATACAACAGATGAAATGTTAAGCATCTCATCAACTGAAAGAACATGGGAACTTATTGTAAAGATTCTTGAAAAATTAAAATAGAAAATGAAATTTGATATAAAAAAATTAAAAAAAGACATGAACGAAATAGCGATTCCTATAGTCGCTATTTCTTTGTTTATAATAATAATTAATAGTAAGTTTGGAAAAATTTGTCCCTTAAGAATGCTCATTGGAATTCCATGTCCAACCTGTGGAACCACAAGAGCAGTAGGTCTTTTATTAAAAGGAAAAATAACAGAGGCGGCAATGGTTAATCCTATATGGATTTTTATTTTGGTAATTATAGTAATGGTGTTTTTTTATCGTTATGTAGAAATGGCATTCCAAAAAAGAAAAAGGCTTTTGAAGCTTATAGATATAATGATTTTTACAACAATAGCTGTAGTCATTGCTGTTTACATATACAGAATGATTTTCTGGTATCCAAACAAAGAACCTATGGTGTATGACAAAAATAATCTGTTAAACTTGGTGAAAATATTGTATTTACAACTGTCTTGTCAGATGTAAAAACATGTGCTATAATCTCAAACAATGTTTGTAAAAAAGCAAATATACACAAAAATAAGAAAAGGCAGTGTTTTTACACTGGAAGTGAAATTAAAATGAGAACAGATATTATAATTGTAGGAAGCGGATGTGCAGGAATGTATTGTGCATTAAACCTGCCAAAAAACAAAGATATTTTAATTATTACAAAGGACATTGTAGAACATAGCGATTCATTTTTAGCACAGGGTGGTATGTGCATGTTGAAGGACAAAGAAGATTTTGACAGCTATTTCTACGATACAATGAAAGCCGGTCATTTTGAAAACGATACAGCAGCAGTTGAAACTATGATTAACTCATCACCGGATCTTGTAAAAGATTTATTAAGTTACGGTGTTGATTTTGCAAGAGATGAGGATGGAAATCTGGCTTACACAAGAGAAGGTGCTCATGCAAGAAATCGTATTCTTTATCACGAAGATATTACAGGCAAGGAAATAACAAGCCATATTTACGAACAATGTAAGAAGAGAGATAACATTACAATCAAGGAACATTGGACCATGGTTGACATTATTCCAAAAACTGAAAATGGCAAAGAACAAAATGAATGCCTTGGTATAGTAGTAAAGAAAGATGACGGAACTTTAGATACTATTTACGCAGATTATACTGTACTTGCCAGTGGTGGTATTGGTGGAATTTATAGATATTCAACTAACTACAGACATTTAACAGGTGATGCAGTGGCAGTGTCAATAAGACATAATATAGAGTTAAAAGATATTGATTATGTTCAGATTCATCCAACAACATTTTATTCAGAAAAAGAAGAAGAGAGAAGTTTCTTAATTTCAGAATCTGTAAGAGGCGAAGGCGCCCAGTTGTTTGACAAGGATAAGGAACGCTTTACAAATGAACTTCTACCTAGAGATATTTTAACAGGAAAAATTAAAGAGCAGATGAAGAAGGATGGCACTAATCATGTTTGGCTTTCAATGAAATCAATTGATGAGGAGCAGTTAACAAATCATTTTCCTAACATTGTAAAACACTGTAAGGAACATGGTTACAATGTGCCAAAAGAAATGATACCTGTTGTGCCTGCACAGCACTATTTTATGGGTGGCATAAAAGTAAACCTTCAAAGTAAAACTTCAATGGACAGACTTTATGCAGTTGGTGAAACAGCATGTAACGGCGTTCACGGAAGAAATAGATTAGCAAGTAACTCATTACTTGAAAGTATGGTTTTTGCAAAACGTGCAGCGGTGGAAATGTCTGAACAGTTTAATGATAGAGAATTCGACAGAAACGAAGAGACTGTAGATTTTGATAAATACAAAGATCTTCATGCATGGAATAAAGAAAATAAACAGATGATACTTGACTTAATTGAAGAGAGCAAAAAACAAAGAGAGAAAGCAGATGCTTAATTAAAAATAGAGCAAAAGTAGATGCAAAGCTATGAAAAATAGCAGATAAAAAATATATGCAAATACAAACAGATGCTTAATTAGAAAAAGAATAAACAAGAAAAGAACCAGACAAGAGGAGGAAAATATGTTTGATCCAATAACATTAAAATTAACAGTAGACCCGCTTATTGAAAGTGCTTTAAAGGAAGATGTTACAAGCGAGGATGTAACAACAAATGCAGTAATGCCTGAGTCATGTATGGGACAGGTAGATTTAATTTGTAAGGAAGATGGTGTAATCTGTGGATTACAGGTTTTCTCAAGAGCATTCCAGCTTTTAGATGAAAATACAAAGATAGAACTTTTTGTAAAAGATGGTGACCAGGTTAAGGCAGGCCAGCTAATGGGAACTGTTACAGGTGACATTAGAGTTCTTTTAGTTGGAGAACGTACAGGTCTTAACTTTTTACAGAGAATGAGTGGTATTGCAAGTTATACTAACTCAATTGCAAAATTACTTGAAGGAAGTAAGGTTAAACTTTTAGACACAAGAAAGACAACTCCAAACAACAGAATCTTTGAAAAATATTCAGTTAGAGTTGGTGGTGGAAACAACCATAGATACAATTTAACAGACGGAGTTTTATTAAAGGACAACCATATTGGAGCAGCAGGTGGTGTTAAGGAAGCAATAAAAATGGCTAAAGATTATGCTCCATTTGTTAGAAAGATTGAAGTGGAAGTAGAAAATCTTGATATGGTAAAGGAAGCTGTTGAAGCAGGGGCTGATATTATCATGTTAGATAATATGGAACATGATGTAATGAAAGAAGCTGTTGACATTATTGATGGAAGAGCTGAAATTGAAATCTCAGGAAATGTTACAAGAGAAAACATTGCTAAATTAATTGATTTAGGTGTTGATTATATTTCAAGTGGAGCATTAACACACTCATCTCCAATTCTTGATATATCTCTTAAGAATTTGCACAGAATCTAATTTGTAATAGAAAATATAGTAAAGTGGCATTAATTAAGTAATATAGTATTGAACTCATTAGGAGGAACAAATGAGCGGAGAAAAAAGAAGGGAAAATTTGCTTAAGATTTTGCAGGAAAGCGATAAGCCGGTTTCAGGAACAAAGTTAGCTGAAAAATTTCAGGTTAGCAGACAGGTTGTTGTACAGGATATTGCTTTACTTCGTGCATCAAATCATGATATTGTTTCTACGCACAAAGGCTATGTTTTAAAAGATAAAGATCATATTTCACGAGTGTTTAAGGTAAAGCACAGTGAAGAAAAAATGCTTGATGAATTAAATCTTATTGTGGATTGTGGTGGAAAAGTTGAAGATGTGTTTGTTTATCATAAACTATATAATGTTGTGCGTGTGCCAATGAACATCAAGTCAAGAATGGATGCAAAAAAATACGTTGAGTCCATTAAAGGGGGCGTTTCGGTTCCCCTAGAGCAGATAACATCTGAATATCATTATCACACAGTAGTGGCAGATTCAGAGGAAACTTTAGACATAATTCAACAGCAATTGCAGGAACATGGATATTTGGTTGCATTAAGGGATTATGAACCTGTAGATTTTTGGGGAGAAGAAGAATAACTATAAATAATAGTTAGTTTTGAAATTAAGATAGAAGAACTTAAAGTTATAAAAATAATAAATAGTAATGCATATAATAAAGTTACATGAAGTGCGAAAAAACAGAAAAATTGTGAAAGTTTCACACTTTATGTAACTTTTATGCTATACTTAAACTTAGACAAAGAGGCAAATATGAAAAACAAAAACTATTTTATCTTAATGAAATACCGATTTAATAATCTATATTTCATATTACCTACTTGTAAATATTAAAAAGGAGAAGGATATGAATATGAAGAAAATCTTATCAATTGCCTTATCACTTGTTATGATAATGGCACTATTCACAGGTTGCGGAAGCAACAAAAACGCAAAGACAAAAGATAATGGCTCTTACTTTAAAGAAGTAAAGAAGATGCAGGAAATTAAGACAGGAACAGGGGAAGTAGAACTTTCATTTGATGTAAGTGCAGATTCAATCAAGAAAGATAAAACTATACCTGCCAAGTTCAAGAAGGATGGCAAGATACAGGGCAAGTTAAAAGTTGAGACAACAACAGAATCAACATCAAAGCTTGCCGCTAAAATCTCACTTCAATATTTAACAGATACTTATGAAGAATTGACAACAGTTGTAATTGATGGTTCAAAATTATATATGAATATGGGTTCAATATCTAAATTCATAAGTAAAATTGACAGTGAGTCAGGAAAACAGTTTGAAAGCTCCTTAAAGCAGATTGGTGCCACAGGATATGTTTCACTTAATTTAAATCAGGTTGCGGATTTATTAGAAATAGACAAGGAAGCTTTCGCTAAGGCAGTGACATCATCTACAAAGATTAATACAAAGGTATATGATTCATTAGAAAAAGATTTCTCATCATTACAGGGAAAAGACGGAAATGACTATACGCTTACAGTAAATGGTGAAAACGCTGATGCAGCAGTTACAGCTTTAGTAAGCTTCTGTGACAATTCATTAAAGGATATTTATAATGAATTAATGGACGTTTACATTGAAGCATTTGGTGCAGATTCAACTATTGGAAAACAGTATGCTGACATGAAAAAAGACACAAAGGATGTTGACAATGCAATTAAGAAAGTTAAAGACAACAAAGATAAAATTGTAAGTGCAATTAAAGATTCAAATGCTAATATTGTATCAAAGGCAAAAGTAACAGGTGACAAGGGTAGCAGAAAAGGAACTATCTCTATTGAAACAGGAGAAATCAAGAATGATGATGCATCAATGAATATTTCATTAACATTAAACATAACAGAAGGAAAGCCTTCAGTTAAGGATTTAGTTCCAACAGAAAACGTAACTGACTTAACTTCTATTATAACAATGCTTTCATCACAGATGTCAGGTAAGGGATTATAGAAAGTTGAGCATAAAAATTCCCTAACAATAGCCGGCGGACAACGGGGATAATTAACAGTAGATGTTGTAATTAATCATAATTATTAACACAGATGAATAATTATGGAAATAATGTTAATAATACACAAAAAAAGTAGCGATAATGATAATTTGGAAATGTTCCCATTACATTATCGCTACTTTTGTATTTTTTTTATTATTTGTTATTTAATGCAGCTTCAACAAATCCCAAGAACAATGGATGAGGTCTGTTAGGACGGCTCTTAAGTTCAGGATGTGCCTGAGTTGCAATAAAGAATGGATGAGATGGTATTTCAACCATTTCAATAATTCTGCCGTCAGGAGAAATACCTGAAAGCATCATACCATTATCTGTTAAAACTTTTCTAAAGTCATTGTTTACTTCAAATCTGTGACGGTGACGTTCATGAATTAATTCTTCTCCATATAATTCATAAGCTTTGCTGTTCTTGTCAAGTTTACATGGATAAGAACCAAGTCTTAATGTACCACCAATATCTGTTACACCTTCCTGATCAGACATAAGGCTGATAACAGGATGAGTAGTTGAAGGATCAAGTTCAATACTGTGTGCATCTCTGTATCCAACAACATCTCTTGCAAATTCAACAATTGATAACTGCATTCCAAGGCAAAGTCCTAAGAATGGTATATTGTTTTCTCTTGCGTATTTAATAGCTGCAATCTTACCGTCGATTCCACGACTTCCAAAACCACCGGGAACTAAAATTCCTGAAACATCTGAAAATACTTCAGCAGCGTTTTTGTTTGTTACTGTTTCAGAATCAACCCATTTAATATTTACTGTAGCACTGTTTGGATAGCCTGCATGCTTTAATGATTCAACAACACTGATATAAGCATCGTGTAAAGCAATATATTTTCCAACTAAGGCAACTGTAACTTCCTTTGTAGGATTCTTAGCAGCCTTAACCATTGCTTTCCAGTCATCTAAATCAGGTTCAGGACAATCAAGCTTTAAGCTGTTGCAAACGATTTCTGCAAGATGCTCTTTTTCCATTGCAAGAGGTGCTTCATAAAGCATGTCGACTGTAAGGTTCTGTACAACGTTACTTGCAGGCACATTACAGAATAAGCTGATTTTGTCTTTTAAGTTGTCATCAATTTCATGTTCTGTACGGCAAACAACCACATCTGGCTGTATGCCAAGTCTTTGAAGCTCCTTAACACTCATCTGAATTGGTTTTGTTTTCATTTCTTCAGATGCAGGTAAGTAAACCATAAGGGCAACATGAATTAAAATACAGTTCTCGCGACCAACATCATGCTGGAACTGTCGAATGGCTTCAATGTAAGGCTGAGATTCAATATCTCCAACTGTGCCACCAACTTCAATAATTGCAATTTCTGTTTCTTCGCTTAAACTTCTGTAGAAGCGACTTTTAATTTCGTTTGTAATGTGAGGAATAACCTGAACTGTTCCACCACCAAAATCACCACGTCTTTCTTTTTCAAGAACAGACCAATAAACCTTACCGGTAGTTACATTTGAGTTTTTTGTTAAGCTTTCATCAATGAATCTTTCATAGTGTCCTAAGTCAAGGTCTGTTTCAGCACCGTCATCTGTTACGAAAACTTCACCATGCTGGACAGGATTCATTGTACCCGGGTCAATGTTAATATATGGATCAAACTTCTGCATAGTTACTTTGTAACCACGAGCTTTAAGAAGTCTTCCAAGAGAAGCGGCTGTAATTCCTTTACCAAGACCTGAAACTACACCACCAGTTACAAAAACGTACTTCACTGCCATGTGATTTTTCCTCCACTGTATTATTTATAAATTTTTTAAAAATTGTTTTTTTAATAAATTCCTAAATATGTAGTATAACCAAAATATTGATTTTAATTAATATTTCGTATTATAAAACACACCATAATAGTGTACTACAATCAAGATTCAGATTCCATAACAAAATAAATTTTGTTAAAAATTAATGAAATATTAAACAAAATTTAACATAAATTAAGCACGATATGGTATATTGTTAAGTATAAAATAAAGCACCTGTAGCATATTGTAATTTATACGGAAATCTATGACAAAAAATATCAAAGGTGGAAAGGATACCAGACTAAATGGATAACAACAGAAACATACCCCCTCGTAATAATCAGGGTGGACCTAACAATCAAAAGAAAAATAAAATAATATCAGTAGTTGTAACTCTTATAGTGGCATTGATTTTTACAAGTTTAATGTCTTATATGTTTGACTCAGCAACAAAGAAAGAAATAACTTATAATCAGTTTATTGATTTGCTGGATCAGGGCCAGGTAGAGAAAGTTACATTTGATGCAAACAAGATTTATATAGTTCCAAAAACAGATGGAACACCCCTTATTAAGACAACATTTTGGACAACAAAATTAGATGATCCTGATTTAATTACAGATTTAAAGGATAAATATGCCGGCGTGTCATTTAAGGCAGAAGCGTCAAGTGCAAGTACTAGTATTTTATATATGCTACTTGAATGGGTATTGCCACTTGTATTTTTCTGGGCAATGCTAATGTTCATAATGAGAAAGACCACAGGCGGAAAAGGCGGTGGCGGTGTATTTGGCGTAGGAAAGTCAAATGCAAAGATTTATATACAGAAAGAAACAGGTGTTACATTTAAAGATGTTGCAGGACAGGAAGAAGCAAAGGAATCAGTAGTGGAAATGGTAGATTTCTTACACAATCCGGGCAAGTACACAGCAATTGGTGCAAAACTTCCAAAGGGCGCTTTGTTAGTAGGACCTCCGGGAACAGGTAAAACTCTTCTTGCAAAGGCTGTAGCCGGTGAAGCAAAGGTACCGTTTTTCTCGCTTTCAGGTTCTGACTTTGTAGAAATGTTTGTAGGTGTTGGCGCTTCAAGAGTTAGAGATTTATTTAAGCAGGCGGAAGAAAATGCACCATGTATTGTATTCATTGATGAAATTGACTCGATTGGTAAAAGTCGTGACTCACGATACGGTGGTGGAAATGATGAGCGTGAACAGACACTTAATGCATTACTTGCAGAGATGGATGGTTTTGACTCATCAAAAGGTATTTTAATTTTAGCAGCAACAAACAGACCGGAAGTTTTAGATCCGGCACTTTTAAGACCAGGACGTTTCGACAGACGAGTTATAGTTGACACACCTGATTTTAAGGGCAGACTTGAAACATTAAAGGTACATTCAAAAGATGTTAAGTTAGATGAGACAGTTGATTTAGATGCTATTGCAAACATTACAAGTGGTGCAGTTGGATCTGATCTTGCAAATATGGTAAATGAAGCAGCAATCAATGCTGTTAAATGTGGCAGAAAAGCAATTTCACAGGATGACTTAATGGAAGCTGTTGAAGTTGTAATTGCCGGTCGAGAAAAGAAAGACAGAATCTTAAGTAAAGAAGAAAAGAAGATTGTGTCATATCATGAAGTTGGACATGCACTAGTTGCAGCAATACAAAAACATGCAGAACCTGTACAGAAGATTACAATTGTTCCAAGAACAATGGGTTCATTAGGCTATGTTATACAGGCACCTGAAAAGGAAAAATACTTAATGTCAAAAGATGAATTAAGTGCAGAACTTGTAACATTGCTTGCAGGTAGAGCTTCAGAAGAAATCGTGTTTGATTCAGTAACAACAGGAGCATCAAATGATATGGAGAAGGCAACTAAGATTGCCCGCTCAATGATTGCTCAGTATGGTATGTCAGAAAAATTTGGCTTAATGAGTCTTGAACAGATTAGTGACCCATATTTAGGTGGTCATTCTCAGTTAAACTGTAGCGATAAGACTGCAACAGAAATTGAAGAAGAAGTTAAGATTCTTCTAAAACAGAAATACGAAGAAGCAAAGAAACTTCTTCAGGAAAACAGAGATAAGCTTGATAAAATAGCCAAGTTCCTTTATGAAAAGGAAACAATTACCGGAAAACAGTTTATGGATATTTACCATAAATGTGATGAACCTGAAGCAAGGGAAGAGACTATACAAACTGTAGAAACTGTTGAAAATGCAAGGGAAGAAGCAGTACAGCCTACAGAAGAAACTGTAGCAAAGGAAGAGACAGTACAGCCAGCAGAAGAAACTACTACAAGGGAAGAGACTACACAAACTGTAGAAACTGTTGAAGATGCAAAAGAAGATACTACAGAAAAGTAATAACAAATAATTATAAAAAGATAATAGCCCACAACAGGAACATTAAGAAAAATTAGCAGAATTATGTTAATTTAATAATCAGATGTTCCAGGGCAAATTAAATAAGGTGGTTGCAAACAATAGTATATGTTTGGGACCACCTTATTAATCTTTGTTAGGACAGCTATATATGATACAATGATAAAAGTAAAACATTTGATGGAAGGGTAAGAAATGAGTGGTTTTAACATACAGGAAGAATTGAAGAAAATGCCGGATACACCGGGAGTATATTTAATGCATGATAAGCATGATGATGTAATATACGTTGGGAAGGCGATTAATTTAAAAAGACGTGTAAGCTCTTATTTTAGGCAAAGCACAAAGAAAAGTCTGAAAATTCAGTCAATGGTAACACAGATTGTCCGCTTTGAATATATCCTAACTGACTCAGAATTAGAGGCTTTGATTTTAGAGTGTAACCTTATAAAAGAATACCGCCCTAAATATAATACAATGCTTATGGATGATAAAACTTATCCATACGTAATGGTAACCACAAGGGAAAACTATCCAAGGATTGTCATGGCAAGAAGAATGAAAAAAGATGGTAACAAATATTTTGGACCTTTTACAAGTGGCGGGGCAGTAAGGGATACTATTGATTTGCTACAAAAAATGTATCACATTAGAAGCTGTAGAAAATCAATTATAGTAAAACATGATGAAAACTATAAAGCAAATTCAAATAATACAGCAACAAAAGAAATACCAACTGTAAACGGCAGACCATGTCTCTACTACCACATGGGACAATGTGGTGGGGCATGTCAGGGTTACATTTCAGTGGAAGAATATAAGGAAAATGTTAATAAGGCAATTAAATTTCTTGAAGGCAATTACAGAGAGACAATCAAGGAACTTGAAGAAAAAATGCAGGCTGCATCAGCAGAATTAGATTTCGAACAGGCAATGGAATACAGAGATTTAATTAACAGCATCAATCACGTAGCCGGCAACCAAAAAATTACAACCCACAAATTTGAAAACAGAGATATTATTGCATACGCAGAAGAAGGAAGTGATGCAGTAGTACAGGTTTTCTTTGTAAGAAACGGAAAGCTCATAGGCAGGGAACATTTTTATTTAACAACAGTCCCGGGAGATACGGGAAAAGATATTATTACAAGTTTTATCAAGCAGTATTATATTGGCACTCCGTTTATTCCTAATCAGTTGCTTGTTCAAGAAGAAGTGGATGAACCGGAGCTATTGTCTGAAATGTTAAGCAGAAATCAGAATTATAAAGTTAAAATTGTTAATCCTAAAAAAGGAAGCAAGGAAAAACTTGTGGAATTGGCTGCAAAGAATGCACAAAATCTTTTGGAACAAAACAAAGAAAAATATAGAAGAGAACAGAAGAAAACTGTTGGCGCTGTAAAAGAAATAGAACAGTTAATAGATGTTCACAACATTCACAGAATGGAATCTTACGATATATCTAACACCAACGGATACGAGTCAGTTGCATCCATGATTGTTTATGAAGATGGAAAACCAAAAAGAAATAATTACAGAAAATTTAAAATTAAAACAGTACAGGGACCTGATGACTATGCAAGTATGGAAGAAGTTTTAACAAGAAGGTTTAAACATGGTCTGGATGAAAGAGAAAAAATGGATAAGGAAGGCAACAGTGATTATGAGCTGGGAAGCTTTTCAAAATTTCCGGACCTTCTTTTAATGGATGGTGGAAAAGGTCAGGTAAATGTGGCGCTTCGTGTGTTAGATGAACTTAAAATAAACATACCTGTATGTGGTATGGTAAAGGATGATAATCATAGAACTAGAGGCTTATATTACAATAATTTGGAAATACCAATAGATACAAGATCTGAGGCTTTTAAACTGATAACAAGAATTCAGGATGAAACCCATAGGTTTGCAATTGAGTATCATAGAAGCCTTAGAAACAAAAAAGAGGTAAAATCAATATTAGATGACATACCGGGAGTTGGTCCATCAAGAAGAAAAGCTTTAATGCTTTATTTTAAATCAATAGAGGCAATAAGAGAGGCTGATGTAGACCAATTATTAAAAGTGACTTCCATTAATGAAAAAGTGGCGAAAGATATATACAAATTTTTTCACAAATGATAGAATAGCAGTGGGTAATTGCGCATTTTTGCGTAGAGAGAACGAAAATAAAAAGACCTATAAGGAGGTAGATTATGGCAACAAATCAGGATATATATATACCATTAACCAAAATTGTTGATAATTATGGATTAATTAACCATACACCGGAAATTAACACAGATGAAATCAGAATTAATATTCCGGAAGTAAACAGACCGGCGCTACAGCTTGCCGGCTTCTTTGAACATTTTGACAAGGAAAGAGTTCAGATTATAGGAAATGTTGAATATGCTTTTTTGGATAACATGCAGCGTCAGAACAGACAGTGGGTTTACGAAAAATTAATGAGTAGCGGTATACCTTGTCTTATTTTATGTAGAGGAAACAAGCCTGATGAAGATATGGTGGCAGCAGGACTTAGACATGGCGTGCCTATTATGTCAACACATTTTGACACATCAAGATTCAACGCAGAACTTTCAAGATGGTTAAATGTTGAACTTGCACCTTGTATTACAAGACATGGTGTTTTAGTTGATGTTTACGGTGAAGGCGTTTTAATAATGGGTGAAAGCGGAATCGGAAAAAGTGAAGCAGCACTTGAACTTATTAAGCGTGGACACCGTCTGGTAACAGATGATGTTGTAGAAATAAGAAGAGTAAGTGCAGAGACGCTTATAGGAACATCACCTGCCATTACAAAGCATTTTATTGAGTTAAGAGGTATTGGAATTATTGATGTAAAAGCTTTGTTTGGTGTAGAAAGTATTTTGGATTCTGCAAGTATTGACATGGTTATTCAGTTAGAAGAATGGAGAAGAGACAAGGACTATGACAGAATGGGCTTGGATGACCAGTATACAGAGTTCTTAGGAAACAAGGTTATTTGCCATAAAATACCTATCAGACCAGGTAGAAATCTGGCTGTTATAGTTGAAGCGGCTGCTGTAAACCACAGACAGAAGCGTATGGGATACAATGCAGCAAGAGAATTGTACAAGAGAGTACAGGAAAACATGGAAAAAGGTGATTAATAATTTTAAATGGAGGATATATAATGAAAAAATATTGTTTTGGAGTAGACGTTGGAGGAACAACAGTAAAAATCGGATTTTTTAACGTAGATGGCACTATGTTAGACAAATGGGAAATCGTAACAAATACAGACAACGGTGGAGAAGCTATTTTAGGAGACATTTGTAAGTCTCTTGATGATAAATTAGCAAAAGAAAACATTCAGATAGATGAAGTAAAAGGAATTGGAATTGGTCTTCCGGGACCTGTTCTTTCAGATGGAACTGTTTTACAGTGTGTAAATCTTGGCTGGGGCAAGTTAAATGTGGAAGAGAAACTTTCATCTATGTTCCATGGAGTTACTGTTAAAGCCGGCAATGATGCAAACGTTGCAGCTTTAGGAGAAGCATGGAAAGGTGGCGGAAAAGATTACGATGATGTTGTTATGATTACACTTGGAACAGGTGTAGGCGGTGGCGTTATTATTGGAAACAATATTTTAACAGGTTACAATGGTGGTGCAGGAGAAATAGGTCACTTCCATATGAACGACGAAGAAACAGATGTATGTGGTTGTGGTAAGAAAGGCTGTCTTGAACAGTACGCATCAGCTACAGGTGTTGTAAGACTTGCCAAGAGATACATGGCAGACAATGATGACACAAAGATGAAAGAATTTGGCGACAATATTACAGCTAAAGATGTATTTGACCTTGCAAAAGAAGGAGACCAGGGAGCAAATGTTGTTGTAAAACAGATGGGAACATATTTAGGAAGAGCAATGGGCTTTATTGCGGCAACTGTTAATCCACAGGCATTTATCATCGGTGGTGGTGTAAGTAAAGCCGGTCAGTTCCTTATTGATGCAATTACTGATACATATAGAAATGTAAGTTTTAAAGCCTGTTCAGAAGCAGCAGTATGTTTAGCTGAACTTGGAAATGATGCAGGAATGTATGGAGCAGCAGCTCTTGTAAAATAAATTGAAAGAGAGTGTGTTAGATTGTTTGAAATTTTAAAAAATATTGTTGGTGAAGATTATATAAGAGAAAATGAACCAATGGGAAAGCATTGCACTTTCAGATGTGGTGGTAATGCAGATTTATATGTAATGCCCGGTTCAATTGAGGAGTTATCTTCAGTAGTTAAGGCATGTAGAGAAAATGATTATCCATTTATGGTTATAGGAAATGGAAGTAATATTCTTGTAAAAGACCAGGGCTATAAGGGAGCAATTATTGAAGTAAATAACAGAATTAATTCAGTTGATGTAATTGGTGATGAAATAGTTGCTGATGCCGGGGCTAAATTGTCAAGTGTGGCAATGGTAGCCTATGAAAATGACCTGGCAGGTTTTGAATTTGCTCATGGCATACCGGGAAATGTAGGTGGCGCAGTTGTAATGAATGCCGGTGCTTACGGTGGAGAAATAAAGGATGTTATAAAATGGGCAAAAGTCCTTACTGAAGATGGAGAAGTTGTTACACTTAATGCAGAAGAATTAGAATTAGGTTATAGAACAAGCATTGTTCAAAAGAAAAACATGATAGTTCTTCAAATGTGTATTAAGTTAGATTTAGGAAGTCAGGAAGAAATTGCACTTATAATGCAAATGTTCATGCAGAAAAGAAGAGCAAAGCAACCTCTTGAATATCCTAGTGCCGGTAGTACTTTTAAAAGACCTGAAGGTTATTTTGCAGGCAAATTAATTGAAGATGCAGGTCTTAGAGGCTATCAGGTTGGTGGCGCAATGGTTTCAGAAAAACATTGTGGTTTCGTGATTAACTATGACAATGCAACAGCAACAGATATTTTACAGTTAATGGATGATGTAAAAGCAACAGTAAAAGAACAATTTGATGTAGAATTAGAACCTGAAGTTAAAATTATATAGCTAGTTGGAGGAAACAGTATGCGTTTTGTTATTGTAACAGGAATGTCAGGGGCAGGAAAAATAACAGCACTTAAAATATTCGAAGATAACGGCTACTATTGTGTAGATAATCTTCCAATAGATTTAATTGAAAATTTTGCAGACCTATTGTTTGCACAAACAAGTGAAAAAAACAAGGTGGCAATAGGTGTGGATATTAGAAGTGGTGAGAATTTAGATCGTATAAATGAAGTGCTTACTCACATGAAGAAAAAGGAACAAAATTATGAAATACTATTTTTGGACTGCAATAACAGCACTTTGATTAAAAGATTTAAGGAAACCAGACGTAGTCATCCAATGGGTGATGCAGACAGCGTGGAAAATGAAATCGAAGCAGAGCGAGTGAAACTTGCATATCTTAGAAAAAATGCAGATTACATAATTGATACAAGTAATCTTTTAGTGCGCGATTTAAGAGCAGAAGTGGAAAAAATATTTGTTATGAATCAAGATTACAGAAACTTGTTTGTAACAATAATGTCTTTTGGTTTTAAATATGGAGTACCGGCAGATTGCGACTTGGTTTTTGACGTAAGGTTTTTGCCAAATCCGTACTATGTACCTGAACTTAAGCATAAAACAGGCGAGCAGCAGGAAGTAAGAGATTATGTTTTGGCATCTCCTGTATCAACAGAGTTTTTAGAGAAATTAATCGACATGATTAAGTTCCTGATACCAAATTATATTGACGAAGGAAAGAATCAGTTGGTAATTGGTATTGGTTGTACAGGTGGTCATCACAGATCTGTTACTGTAGCAAATGAACTGTATAGACAGTTAAACAATATGGATGCAAATTACGGCATACGAATATCTCATAGGGATATTTTAAGAAACTAAAGGGACTAGAATAGAAAGTTAAATATATGAGTTTTTCGATAAAAGTAAAAAATGAATTAGCCAATCATATAAGCAATGCCACACATTGTAGAATAGCAGAATTAGCTGCACTAATCTCCATGTGTGGTAGTGTTATAATTGACGAAAATAATAATTACAAAATAAGAATAAAAACAGAAACACAACCTACAGCAGAAAAAATTAAAAAGCTGTTGTGGAAAACATTTAAAGTAGATGTTGATATTTCTACCAGAGAAAATGCATATTCAAAAGTGGGAAGAACATATACTTTATTAGTAGGCGACCACCAGCAGGCGCTTAAAATATTACAGGCTACTAAGCTAATTAACGAAAATAATGAAATTGGAGAGAATTTTTCAATTACAAATAATATTGTAATTATGAAAGATTGCTGCAAAAGAGCCTTTATTAGAGGGGCTTTTATGGCGGCAGGTTCCATTAGTGATCCTAATAAATCTTATCATTTTGAAATCAAATGTAACAGTGAAAAAAAGGCAAAGCAGCTTATAGAATTACTAGAAAATTATAATATTGATGGAAAAATGGTTGCAAGAAAAGGTGGTTATGTGGTATATATCAAAGAAGGCGAAGGCATCGTTGACGTGTTAAATGTTATGGAAGCCCATGTTTCCTTAATGGAAATGGAGAATGTAAGAATACTTAAAGGTATGAGCAATTATTATAATAGACAGGTTAATTGTGAAACCGCCAACATAAAGAAGACCGTGGCAACTTCGGTGAGACAAATCGACGATATCGACTTTATTATACAAAATAAGGGCATAGATTATTTGCCGGAGAAACTACAAGATATCGCATGGGTTAGAAAAGAGAATCCTGATGCATCTTTGCAGGAGCTGGGAGAAATGCTAGATCCTCCCCTTGGAAAGTCAGGAGTAAACCATCGATTGAGAAAAATTTGTCAGATTGCACAGAAATTAAGGGGATAGCCCTAAGGAGGAGAGATTTAAAATGACAACTAGAGATGTTACAATTGAAATCAAACAGGGATCAGATGTAAGTCCGGTAGCAAAATGTGTACAGGTTGCAAGCCAGTTTACAAGCAAGATTTATGTGGAGTACGAAACAAAGAAGGTTAATGCTAAAAGCATTATGGGAATGATGGCATTAGGAATTGCAGCAGGACAGACAGTTACAATTTCAGCAGACGGAGAAGATGAGACACAGGCTATTGACAGTATTGAAAAATATTTAGGAAACAAATAGTTAGTACAATTATTAGAAAGAGAATAAATAATTTAGAAATTTCCAATTGAGAAAAATATAACAATTTTAATTATAGAAAAATCTAATATATTTTTATAAAAAGTCATAACAATGATAAGTTTTTTGCAATCTGAACTTATTTGTTATGACTTTTTTATGTAATAAGAAATGTATAAAACTATTTTTATTTTTTGAATAAAAATACCATAAAAAATAATTTTATGAAAAAGTGTACCTTCTATAAAAAAGCACTCCTTTTTTGAACTGTTTTTATATTGTAAAAATATAATCATAGGAAGAACGGTTTAGATTAATGTAAA
Source organism: Eubacterium sp. (assembly GCF_057858645.1). Taxonomy (NCBI): domain Bacteria; kingdom Bacillati; phylum Bacillota; class Clostridia; order Eubacteriales; family Eubacteriaceae; genus Eubacterium; species Eubacterium sp. The sequence goes on along the minus strand of NZ_DBLZZO010000005.1, from coordinate 13,051 downwards.
AAAAGAAAAAAGGAGGATTTTTTTGATGAAATTTAAAATTTCAAAAAAACTTTTAGCAACAGTGTTAGCTATTGCCATGGTAGTAACGGGATTGGGCATAAATAACACAAGTAAGACAACAAAAGCAGCTTCTCTTGGAAGCAGTGGGGATTATGAGGTAACAGCTGAAGATGTTTCTTCTAGCGTATGTAAAATAAATTTTAACAGTAAAAACTATGCTGCATATGCAATTCTTCATTATAAAGTTAATGATGGAGCACAGCAGAATGTAACAATGAGTGGAAGTGATAAGCAGTTCCAGTACAGCATTAACGGTTTAAAGAAGGGCGATAAGCTTACATGTGTATTTACATATAACAAGGGCAATGCTCAGTATGACACAAGTGAAATGACATATGTTACAGGTAGTACAAGTTCTACAGATGCTAACATACAGGCACCTTTTGGTTTAGTAGTAAACAGTCCAAAAGATAATACAGTTAGTGTTGTATGGGGACGTGGAAATATTGATTCATACAATGTATACATTGACAACGACAAGGTTGCAAACAAAGTAACTTGCGGTTACTACGAATATGGCAATATTTCAGCAGGTACACATACAGTTTCAGTTACAACAGTTTCAGGTTCAAGGGAATCAGCAAAGACTTCATTATCAGTAACTGTAAAAGGACAGAAACAGCAGGTGACAACAGCAGCACCAACTACAACAACAGAAAAAGGTGTTGTATATATTTATCAGGATATTAATTATGGCGGTAGAGTTGCAGCTTTAAATGAAGGAAGATACAACCTTGCAGCATTACAGGCAAAAGGATTTAGAAATGATGATTTATCTTCATTAAAGGTTGCAAGTGGATATGAAGCAATTCTTTATTATGATGACAACTTCCAGGGAGAGTCAAGAAGAATTACGTCAGATACTGCTTGGATTGGTTCAGATTTTAACGACAGAACATCATCAATTATTGTACAGAAAAAGACAGTTGAAACAACTACAACAGTTAAGGTAACAGAAAAAGAAAATACAGATACAGGTATTGCTAAACCATTTGGCTTGGTAGTAAGCAATCCATCAGCAGGAACAATTGGAGTTGTATGGGGACGTGGAGATATTAATTCATACAATGTATATATTGATGGAAAGAAAGTAGCAAGTAAAGTTGGTTGTGCGTACTATACATATACAGGCTATTCACAGGGAACACATACAGTAGCAATTACTACAGTATCAGGTGATAAAAAATCAGAAAAAACAACAATGTCAGTTAATGTTTCACAGGGCTCAAGTCAGACTCCAAATAAGAAACCTGCTGCAACAAAGCCATCAACAACAACACCAAGTACTAACATAGGAACAGATGTGCCACAGCTTGATTCAAGCATTCCTGTAAGAAGTGACAAAATGTTCTTACAGCTTAACAACAAAACAAATGGAAAGTACAAAGATAGTGAAATCTATTGGATTGTACTTGGAAGAAATAAAAATCATGAAATTTGTTATTTAGACGCACAGGGAAACCTTGTTAAAGCAAGCGAATCACTTAATACAGTTACAAAGAATGGTAGAAAATGTGCAAATGTTGCCCATTCTATGGCAGAAGCAAAATATGTATATTTGCCGGATATTGAATCAGGAAGAATGTATTTAAGTTACGGTGAACCTGTTTACGTAACATTCATTAATGGTGCTGATGGAAAAGTAGGTTATGCAGGACCTGACTTAAATAATCCATCAGATCCTAACAGTGACGTATTATTTGAATTTGCAGAATTTACAGTAACAAATAAAGAATATTGGGGCAATACAACAAGAGTTGACTTCTTTAGCTTTCCAGTTGTAACAAGATTAGTAGGACAGGGTGGATTTGATAACCGTCCGGGAGATTACCCAACATATGATAAGACAGTTGGTGATATAGGAACAAGAGATCAGATTTTCAATGCATGGAAGAACAGTGCACCTGCAGCATGGAAGAGTCTTTACGACGGAAAGAGAATTATGGCTCCATGTAAGACAACTTTCAATGAAGGAAAAGAAAACGGACATTACTTTGACAACTATATTAATGAATTTTGGAATAAATACTCAAATGAAACATTAGTATTCAGGTGTGATGCCGGAACATTTAGAGGTAGAGTTAGTGGAGATCACATGACATTTACAAAAGATGGTGACGGTGGAACATACACAATTTACAAACCAACAACACAGGATGTGTTAGAAGGAAAAGGAAACTTTAACAGAGGAAATTCAACAGAATTAGTAATTGAAGCACAGCTTTGTGCAGCATTTAACAGAGGTGTTGCAACAGATCCTGCAAATTATCAGAATCCAAGTGCTTATTACAAAAATGGAACATACAACTATTATAGCAAGTTCTTACATGAACATTCTGTAAATAATTTCTCATATGGTTTCTGTTATGATGATGTAAATGATCAGAGTACACTTCTTCATTACACAAACCCAACAGCATTGATACTTGACCTTAAATGGTAATAATATAGACAGACACAAACCTTTCGATGTTTTTCTCAATATATTATAGGGCGAAGCTACTTCATCAATTTGGTGGAGTAGCTTCATTTCTGTTGCCGGGCTTAATTTCTGTTGCCAGGCTTCTTTCCTATTGCCGGGCTGACGGTTAAATTAGAACGATAGGCAGTATTTCGTTATCTGAGCTAGCCTAGCTACAATCGCGAGAGATTGTTTGAAACCGCGTAGCGGTTGAGTTATCGATAGCGATTGTTAATAGGCGGCGCAGCGAAGATAGAAATACAACATGTTCTAATTTAATCGTCAGCCCGGCAACAGTAGAGAATGGCACCGGGGTGTTGACAAATGTGTTGAATTTAAAATATACTTTTTAGTATGTTTTAGAAATGATGTAAATTAATTTAGATTATTAAAAGAGCTGAACTATAATTTGTACTTAAGAGAAGTTGCTAGAAACTATAATGTATAAATAAAAGTTAAAAATAGAAATACTGAAGAGGGATTAAGTAATGTCAATATACCAATTATTATGGTTGTTTCTGATTTATTCTTTTGTGGGATGGATTTTGGAAACAATTTTTGCAATTACCAAGCAGAGAAAAATTATTAATAGAGGTTTGATTAATGGGCCGTTTTGTACCGTTTATGGTTTTACGGGAGTGCTGATTACTGTTGCACTTAAAGATTTGTCAGGTGTATGGTTGTTTCTTTTCTCAGCTATATATGCTTCTGTAATTGAATGGGTAGCAGGAAAGATTATTGAAAAAATCTGCCATGAAAGATGGTGGAACTATGAAAATAATAAGTTTAACTTAGGTGGCTATATTTCTCTTCAAACTTCGGTGCTTTGGGGAGCGTTAGGATTTATAGCGGTTACTTTTACGAATAGCCTGTTAATTGATGCTTATAAACTTATACCTTTTATGGTTGTAAGAATTATATTGATTGTTGTAGTTATTGCATTAGCTGCGGATATGATTTTCTCACTTCTGATTCTTTACTATAATGGTAGAGGAATTGAGAAGGTTAAGAGTGCAAACAATAATTTTACTAAGTTAAGCAGAAAACTTGAAAAATGGTTAATAAGTAGAGTTAATAATAGAAAGAATAAGGCTTATCCTAAAACTGTAAAAGTAGAAAAGGAAGCAAAGGACAAAACAGTATTTGCCTATGGGTGTGGTTTTTACAAGTTGGTTGTTTTGTTTTTTGTAGGTGCCTTTGTAGGAGATATTATAGAAACTATTTTTTGCCGAATTACCATGGGAGAATGGATGAGCAGAAGTAGTGTTGTGTGGGGCCCTTTTAGTATTGTGTGGGGACTGGCAATTGCAGCAGCTACTCTTATGCTTTACAAGTATAAGGACAGAAGTGACGGTTTTCTTTTTCTTATAGGAACCGGATTAGGTGGGGCTTATGAGTATTTGTGCAGCGTGTTTACAGAAATAGTTTTTGGAAAAGTTTTTTGGGATTACAGCGATATACCTTTTAATTTAGGTGGTAGAATTAATTTACTTTATTGTTTCTTTTGGGGAATCGCAGCGGTAGTGTGGTTTAAGTTGATTTACACAAGACTTTCAAAAGTAATAGAAAAAATTCCTGTTAAGTTTGGTAAAATAACAACTTGGATTTTGGTTGTTTTTATGATTGCAAATGTACTTATGTCATGTTTTGCTTTAACAAGATATGACCAGAGAGAAAAGGGTATAGATGCTAAACAGTCATGGCAGGTTTGGCTGGATAAACATTACGACGACGAAAAAATGATGAGAATTTATCCAAATGCCATAGTAACAAACAAAAAATAGAAGTATAATTACTGTTATGCAATGGAATGATTTAGAATTTCCCTATAGAGTAATGAATGTTTCAATATGTATACATTCTGGTGTGAAAAGAAAACAGTTGAGAGACAACGCTTATCAGATGAGAACGTTGTAAGGAACAGTATTGGTTCCATATAGATTATAGAGAAGGATAAAAGATGGCATTTACACATTTACATGTCCATACAGAATACAGTCTGTTGGATGGTTCAAGTAAAATAAAAGAAATAACAAAAAGAGCAAAAGAGCTTGGTATGGACAGCCTTGCCATAACAGACCATGGAGTTATGTATGGGGCGATTGATTTTTACAGAGCTGCATTGGCTAATGATATTAAACCAATTATTGGCTGTGAAGTTTATGTGGCTCCGGGTTCCCGTTTCGATAAAGAGGCAAATGCAGGTGAGGACAGATACTATCACCTTATTTTGCTTGCGGAAAATAATACAGGTTACGAGAATCTTTGTAGAATTGTATCGAAAGGGTTTGTAGACGGATTTTATTATAAGCCTAGAGTAGATTATGAAGTTCTTGAAAAATTTTCTGAAGGTATTATTTGTCTTAGTGCCTGTCTTGCAGGTGAGGTTCAAAGATATCTTGCAAGAGACGAGTACGAGAAGGCAAAAGAGGCAGCAGTTCGTCATTTGAATATTTTCGGAAAAGATAATTATTTTTTGGAATTACAGGACCATGGAATTCCTGAACAGAAAACAGTAAATCAGGCTTTGTTAAGATTAAGCAAGGAATTAGATATAGACTTAGTTTGTACAAATGATGTTCATTATACATACGCTGATGATGTGGAAGCACATGATATTTTGCTGTGTATCCAGACAGGTAAGAAAAAATCTGATGAAGATAGAATGCGTTATGAAGGGGGCCAGTTTTATTTAAAATCAGAAGAAGAGATGGCTTCTCTTTTTAAATATGCACCACAGGCATTGGAAAATACTCACAAGATTGCTGAGAGATGTAATGTAACATTTGAATTTGGTGTTACAAAACTTCCCAACTTTGAAGTGCCTGAAGGCTATACGCCTTGGACTTATTTAAAAGAATTATGCGAGGATGGTCTTCACAGAAGATATCCTGTTTTTAGCGGAGAAGTAGATGAACACTGTAAATTAACAAAAGAGCAGTTACAGGAAAGATTAGATTATGAATTAAATACAATTAAAAGTATGGGGTATGTAGAATACTTTTTGATTGTGTGGGATTTTATACATTATGCAAAATCAAATGGTATAGCAGTAGGCCCGGGTAGAGGTTCAGCAGCCGGCAGTATTGTTTCTTATTGCTTGGAAATAACAGATATTGAGCCAATGAGATACAATTTGCTGTTTGAACGTTTCCTTAATCCGGAGCGTGTATCCATGCCCGATATTGACGTGGACTTTTGTATTGAAAGACGTCAGGAAGTAATTGATTATGTAGGAAGAAAATATGGAAAAGACCATGTGGCGCAGATTGTTACTTTTGGTACATTAAAGGCAAAAGGTGTAATCAGAGATGTGGCGCGTGTTCTTGATATGCCATACGCACAGGCAGATGCGATTGCAAAAATGATTCCAAATGATTTACACATGACTTTGGAACTTGCCTTAAAACAAAATAAAGAATTAAAGAATCTCTATGACACAGACCCTGAAGTTAAATATTTAATAGACATGTCAATGAGACTTGAAGGTCTGCCAAGACATGCGTCCATGCATGCGGCAGGTGTTGTTATCTGTGCAAAACCTGTAGATGAATATGTACCGCTTTCAAGAGCAGCAGACGGTTCAATAACAACTCAGTACATTATGACAACCTTGGAAGAACTGGGGCTTTTGAAAATGGATTTCCTTGGCCTTAGAAACTTAACTGTTATTCAGAATGCTCAAAGATATATTAAGAAAAACAGAGGCATAGATTTAGATTTAAACAAAATAGATTATTCAGATAAAAAAGTTTTGGATTATATTGGAACAGGAAATACAGAAGGTATATTCCAGCTTGAAAGTGCCGGTATGAAAAACTTCATGAAGGAGTTAAAACCACAAAGTCTTGAAGATATAATTGCGGGTATTTCATTGTACCGACCGGGTCCAATGGATTTTATACCAAAGTATATAGAAGGAAAAAATAATAAGGACAGTGTAACATACGATTGCCCACAGTTAGAGCCAATTCTTGAGCCAACCTATGGCTGTATTGTTTATCAGGAACAGGTAATGCAGATTGTTAGGGACTTGGCAGGTTATACATTAGGTCGAAGCGATTTGCTACGAAGAGCCATGTCAAAGAAAAAGGCTGATGTAATGGCAAAGGAACGCCAGAAGTTTGTATATGGCGACGAGGAAGAAGGAGTAAAGGGTTGTATAAATAATGGAATCAGTGAAGAAATCGCAAACAAAATTTACGATGAAATGACTGATTTTGCAAAATATGCTTTTAACAAATCTCATGCGGCGGCTTATGCAGTAGTTGCCTATCAGACAGCTTATTTGAAGTATTACTATGCCGAAGAATTTATGGCAGCAATGCTTACGTCGGTAATGGACAACTCAGACAAGGTAGCTGAATATGTTTATTCCTGTCGTTCAATGGGCATTAAGATTTTACCGCCTGATATTAATGAAGGAGAGAGTGGCTTTTCAGCAGGGGATAAATGTATCCGTTATGGTTTAACAGCTATCAAAAATGTGGGTAAGGCAGTTATTGATGGCATAGTTGCAGAACGTGAAAGAAATGGCAAGTTTAAAGACTTAGAAGATTTCATCACAAGAACATCTTCAATAGGTGTTAATAAACGAGCTATTGAAAACTTTATAAAAGCTGGGGCTTTTGATTCTCTTGGAGCCACAAGAAAACAGATGATGATGGTTTATATTCAGATTATGGATGGTGTAAATCAGGAGAAAAAAGATGCCATGGCAGGTCAGACTTCATTTTTTGATTTTATTGATGATGAGGCTAAAGAGACTTACAAGGTTCAAATGCCAAATGTTGGGGAATATGATACAGCCCAGAAGTTAGAATTCGAAAAAGAGGTTATAGGAATTTATGCCAGTGGACATCCGCTTCAGGACCAGGAAGAAAAGTGGAGAAGAGTTATAACGAACATGACTTTGGACTTTGCAGAACCGGAAGAGGGCGAAGAGTCAAAAGTTCAGGATAAAAGTAAAGTAGTAGTTGGTGGAATTATTAGTAATGTAACCAGAAAGTTTACAAAGACAGGTGCTCAAATGGCATTTATTACTTTGGAAGATTTGGTTGGTACAATTGAAGTTATTGTATTTCCAAGGCAGTTTGACAACAGTAGAAGGCTTCTTGAAGAAGGACGAAAAGTATTTGTGGAAGGTCAGGTGAGCATTGAGGAAAATGCTGCAGGAAAAGTAATGGCAAATAAGATTCGTGATTTTAGTGAAGTGCCTTCAGAACTTTGGATAGCTTTTAAGGATAAGGAAACTTACATGGAAAAAGCACAGGAATTAACAGAAATAATTCTTGCTAACCATGGCAACGATAAGGTTATTGTTGCTTTGGCAAAAGAGCGTCAAAGAAAAATGATGCCACCACAATATTCTGTAAATATTACAGAAGGATTAATAAAGTTATTAAAAGAAAAGTACGGTGATGACTTTGTAAAGGTTAGACAGTAATCGTATATGGGACAGATTTGTAGGGGTAGGAAGTAATCGTATATTAGACAATTTATAAGGTTAGATACTAACCAGAGTATTAGACAATTTGTAAGGGTAGGTGAAATAAGTGATAACATCCGCGTCAAATGAGCAGATTAAACAAATAATACAGTTGAAAGAAAAATCGAAAGTTAGAAAACAGAAGAATCAGTTTGTTGTTGAAGGAATCAAGATGTTTTCAGAAATTCCTGATGACCAGCTTGTAGCAACTTATGTGTCGGAGTCTTTTGCAGAAGAAAATAAATATGCCTTTAAGGGAGAAAACTTTGAACTCGTAAGTGATAGTGTTTTTAAGAAAATATCAGATACAGTAACTCCACAGGGCATTATGGCAATTGTAGAGAAGAATGCTTACACATTAGATGATATTATTGAAAATGTAAACAATAATATTACTCAAAAAGGTCGTAGCTGTGTTGTAGTATTAGACAGATTACAGGATCCGGGAAATTTGGGCACAATTGTAAGAACAGGTGAAGGCGCAGGAATCTCTGGTATAATTATGAGCTCAGGGTGTGCTGATATTTATAATCCTAAAGTAATCCGTTCAACAATGGGGTCAATTTTCAGAGTGCCTTTTACTGTTGTTTCAGATTTGCCTGAAGCAATTGAAACTTTAAAAGAAAACAGTATTACAACTTATGCAGCTCACTTAAAAGGTGAAGAGTACAATAAAGGAGTTTTTGAAAAAAACGTTGCCCTTTTAATTGGCAATGAAGCTAAAGGCTTAAGCGATGAAGTGTCAGGGAAGGCTGATAGATTAATAAAGATTCCAATGGAAGGAAAAGTTGAGTCTTTAAACGCAGCCATTGCTACAGCAATTTTAATGTATCAATGTAGAGATGTATAATTATTTTGTATAGATGGTAATTAGAGTTGGAAGTATATTGCTGAAAGCCAATATACTGCTACAAAAAGGTATGGTGTTAGGAATGCGTATATTAAACATAATTAAAAAATACAGAATAGATAGTTGATAAGATAAGAAAATGGAAGGTTCATAAACAAACCTTCCATTTTCTTATGTGTTATATTTTTCCTAATTTTTCTATTGCTTTGTTTGCAACTATTTCTTCAAAATGTTCCATATAAAATAATTCTTTTGCGTATGTTGGAGTCTCTCTGTGTCCATTTTCTGTTAAGATGCTACATATCTTGTTAAGAATATGTTCATCCGTTGCCGGCATGCATAAAGACAAATAATATTTATTGTTAAAAGGTGATTTGTATAATGAACTGTCACCCTTATATGCAGAAGCTATCATGTTAGCCACAGAAATTACATCTCTTAAGTTGTCAAAAGAATAAATACTATATAGTAATGAATCATCATCGCCGTTTTCTTCTGAATATGGTTTTTGTGTCTCGCCATCACTTGAGTCGTCAATCTGTTCAATTTCGTTTAAATCGATTTCTAAGTCATCAAGGTGAGAAAGAAAACTATCTTTAAATTCTTTTGAGAAAAATTTTGAAAGATGTTCTTCTGTCTCTTCAGGATTTTCAACTTTGGTAATTACCAAAATAATGCTTTCCGGTGAAACAGGAATTGCTTCAACCATCAGTGGAATATCACCTACGTCGAAACCAAAATCGTCATTGGCTTGTTTCATCATATCCTGAAAAAGCTCTCTGGTCTTGCCCGAACCATATGCTAATTCGCTAATTTTTATATCGCGGTCAGCAAGATCTTCTTTTGTTAAAGTACAGCGAATCTGATTTTCATTTATTTTTTCAATCTTCATAAAAATCACCTCACATTTGATTACTTATATTCCTTCTAATAGTATATCCAATAAAATTAGAAGTGTAAAGTTTTTCAATTAGTAATATATAACAGTTACTTTGTATATAAAAAATTATAACAAATAACAGTATACAATATATATTCTAAAAGTGTATAAAATATGACAAATTTATAAAAATAATTATTAAAAAGCATAAAAAGCAAAACAACAAAAAAATATGTTGAAATATTAAAACAATATGTTATAATGAAAACATCATATACATTAGGGGATTTTTCACGAAAAGCATAACTTGACTAAATAATTAATAAGGTTGAGTTTCCCTATGAAAGCTATAGCTGTGAGCAGATTGTTATGAATAGATTTAAGAGAATGTTAAGAAAGTTTTCAAGAATCTTTACAATTTGTCCACAGCTATTTTCTTCACATACATTAGCTGATGTGTTATGATAACAAACGTAGGATGACGAAGGAGGAAAAAATGAAAAGAAACATAAAAGTGATTTTACTTACATCCCTTGTAACTTTGTCTATGTTTGTAGTAAGCGGATGTGATTTATTTATAAAAACTAATAAAGGAAGCGTTGACTTGAAATGGTACATGGGACTTACATATGAAGATGACAGCAAGAACGACGTTGCCTATAAGACATCTGTTGGTGACCAGGTAGCAGCAGTAGCTTTGGAAGATAAATACAGCGATGAATACGGAATCATCAAGGATACATCGGCTTATGTTAATATTGACACTGTTAAGTCAAATATTGATAAAAGATTTTATTGGGACAAGAAAGATAAGAAACTGTTTTTTACAAATGCAACAGAAGTATATTATGTAGATGAAAGCCAACCGACAATTATTCATGGCAATACAGATGAAACAGTGAATTACAAAGTATTTTTAAAAGAAAAGAAGAAATGTTATGTTAATTTACAGTTTATCCAGAAGTTCGTTGACTTAGACTCAAAGATAACAAAGAAGTCAGGCAAGGCACCGGCAATTATCAGTTTGAAATATACAAGCGGTGAGAAGACTACTTTTAAGACAGATAGCGAAATTGAAATGAGAACAAAAGGTGATTATCAGAACCTTATTGTTAAGACACTTTCAAAAGGCACAACTGTTACACTTCTTGGTTCAGGGAAAAACTGGGATAAAGTAAGAACAGATGACGGCTATATTGGTTATGTACCGGTTAAGGAATTAACTGATGAAAGTAAGAAAAAGGTATCTTACAAAAATGATGACAGTGAATATACACATATCGCTATGGATGGAAAAGTAAGTTTAGCCTGGAATCAGATATATAACCAGACAGCTAATAAGAATTTAGAATCACTTCTTTCTAAAACAAAAGACATAAATGTAGTTTCACCTACATGGTTTTCTCTTGTAGATAGAAACGGTAATTTATCAACATTGGCAGATTTGGATTATGTGGAAAAAGCTCATAAGAAAAATATACAGGTGTGGGCATTGTTTAATGATTTTACAGATAGAAATTTAACAAAAAAGGTGCTTACATCTACAAAACTTAGACAAAGACTTGTAACTAACATTATGTATTATGTAGACAGTTACGAACTTGATGGAGTCAACATTGATTTTGAATATATATCAAAAGATATAATCGATGATTATTTGCAGTTTTTAAGAGAACTTTCAGTAGAATGTAGAAAAAATAAGATTGTATTGTCAATTGATAATTATGCACCATCAGAGTGGAGTGGTTATTTTGACAGGGAACAGCAACTGAAATTAGCTGACTATCTTATTATAATGAATTATGATGAACATACTTCAGGCAGTAAAGAAGCAGGTTCAGTGTCATCTATGTCATACGCTGAGAATTCAATTAAAGAGACTATTAATCAGGCAAAGGATTCTTCAAGAATTGTCGGGGCAATACCATTTTACACAAGAGCTTGGAAGGAAACTCCTGAAGAGCACAGCGACGGAACAGGCGTTTTTGTAGAAGATGCGGCAAATGGTAATTACTATTTGGCAAGTGAAGCTCTTGGAATGGAAGCAGCAGAAAAAGCATATAATAGAGCAGGCGTTAAGCCGTCTTTTGATAAAACAACAGGTCAGAATTTTGTAACATATCAAAAGGGACATACGACAGTTTCAATTTGGCTTGAAGATGAAACATCAGTTAAATCAAGACTTGAATTGATGAAAAAATATAATTTAGCAGGAGCAGCTTATTGGTCATTGGGTCAGGAGAAAGCTGATATATGGAACATAATAGATCAGTATTTTGAATAACCTAAACGTAAGTAATCAAACTACACATGAGAAGGTTGGGATAAGCTTTTAGGAGTATTACAACTGTAGGGGATGCTACAACTGCAAGGAATATTACAACTGTAAGGAATGTTACAAATGGAAGAAAAATATATGAAACAGGCAATTGAGCAGGCGAAAAAAGCCCTGGCAATTGGAGAAGTGCCTATAGGCTGTGTTATTGTTTATGATGGTAAGGTTATAGGACGTGGCTACAACAGAAGAATGACAGATAAGAATACATTAAGTCATGCCGAACTAAATGCCATAAAGAAGGCAAGTAAGAAATTGGATGATTGGCGACTGGATGATTGCGAAATGTATGTAACAACTGAACCATGCCAAATGTGTGCAGGTGCAATAGTTCAGGCTAGAATTAAAAAAGTCTATATTGGTTGCATGAATCCAAAGGCAGGTTGTGCAGGTTCCATTATGAATCTTCTTCAGGTAGATAAGTTTAACCACCAGGTTGAAATTGAGTCAGGAATAATGAAAGAAGAATGTAGTACATTGTTGAAAGATTTTTTTAAAAAATTAAGAAATCGCGGTTGACAAAAAAATGCCTGTAGGGTATGCTTAAACTCGATTGTAAAAAAATACGATATAACACTTCCGCGCAGCCGGGGAGATAGCGGCGCCCTGTACCTGCAATCCGCTACAGCAGGGGTGATGATTTGCCTAGGGGATATTTTGTAGGGCTGCCCTTTATAAGTGGTGTTGACGTTTGGGTCTTATGCAACAGAATCCTGTGAACCGTGTCAGGTCAGGAATGAAGCAGCACTAAGCAGATCGTTTTGTGTGACATGAGGAAGCCTAGACCGAGCTAACTGTAAAGGTAACGCTTATGGGATATTCACAAAGCAAATCGCGCGGATTAATAATAAAAGAAGCTGAAACTTTTAATTTAGAATGTACCGACCCCCAAAAGTTAGACCTAAAAATCTAACGATTGGAGGTCGGTATTTTTATGGCAAAATACAGTTATGAATTCAAAAAGCAGGTTGTTGAAG